>NZ_JSDQ01000016.1:0-3378 GCF_000813665.1 Neochlamydia sp. EPS4
GGATTGAAGAAAATTGTAAAAACATCACGGCTTTAGGATTAACTGGAGTAGGCTTGACTTATTTACCCCCAGAAATTGGGCAGCTGTCTCAGCTGCAAAAGCTTTACTTAAATCAAAGCCAACTCACCAGCCTGCCTGCAGAAATCGGGCAACTGTCTCAGCTGCAAGAGCTTTACTTAAATCAAAGCCAGCTCATCTTACTGCCTGCAGAAATCGGACAGCTGCCTCAGCTGCAAAGACTTGAATTAAATCAAAACCAGCTCACCGCTCTGCCTACAGAAATCGGGCAATTGTCTCAGCTGCAAGTGCTTGAATTAAATCAAAACCAGCTCACCAGTCTGCCTGCAGTAATTGGGCAGTTGTCTCAGCTGCTAGTGCTTTACTTAAATCAAAATCAGCTCACCAGTCTGCCTGTAGAAATCGGGCAGCTGTCTCAGCTGAAAGGGCTTGAATTAAATCAAAACCAGCTCACCAGCCTTCCTGCAGAAATCGGACAGCTGTCTCGGCTGCAAATGCTTTACTTAAATCAAAACCAGCTCACCGCTCTGCCTACAAAAATCGGACAGCTGTCTAAGCTGCAATGGCTTGATTTAAGCCAAAACCAGCTCACCAGTCTGCCTGGAGAAATCGGGCAGCTGTCTCAGCTGCAAACGCTTGGCTTAAGCCAAAACCAGCTCACCAGCCTTCCTGCAGAAATCGGGCAATTGTCTGAGCTGCATGGGCTTGAATTAGCGGAAAATCCTTTGAAAGATATTCCAGAAAAAATAAGGCAGCGTTTTCCATTGTAGAATAGCCATAAGTAATTTTTAAATTGGGGTGAGCTAAAATGAAATAAAAACTTTTAGCCATCTTACTTTAAACAAGTCATCCGCTTTTCTTCCGGCAACTAAGCAAGCCTAAAATAACCTACACATTTATAACGGCAAGAAGCTTCTCTCTTTTTCTGCAGATTGCTATGGCTGAGAGGACAATTTTTCTTGACGGGAAGAAACTGGTGTATTGTATTCCATCATTCGGTAGAAGAATTAAAACAAAGCACCAAAAAGAGCCTTTTTTCTCAAATAAGACAAAGAATCAATCTCATTCTTTTAGCCAAACCAAAATTGCCACTTCACTTAATCGCCAGAACCTGTGGCTACTCCTAAATGCTTGGAAGGTCTCCCCCCTTTCCTTGAATCTATCTGAAAAAAAGCGCGGGTAGATTATCGGTGAGTGGTTTTCCTTGATAAGGATACGAATTCGTTTGACTTGCTTTTTTAATTTTTTTATATTGCCTTTAGTAAATAAAAATACTGAAAAGTCATCACTACCCAAGGAAATAAAATGCATCCTATCTCTTCGGCATCTATTGAAAGCTTGCCCAATGAATTGCTGCTCCCTATCTTAGAGGCTTGCGCAGTTCCTTCCTTATTTGGCGTCTGTAAAAGATGGCATCATCTGCTGGCTTCTGAAGTCATGCCCCCTCTTTATAAGCAAATAGGTAAAGTGCATGTTCCTCAAGGAAATGTTAAGGAGCAGGCTCTTATTGTAGATAGGATTTATAAGCTAGAAGAAAAGCTTTCTGAGGCCGCAAAGGTAAATGCAATCTTTAGGCGAATCTTTACTTTAGCCAAGTCTTTTTCAGCTTTAGAATTTAAAGTGCAAATAGAAGAAAAGAGGTATCTTACTCTGGCTAACTACTCTTCCTATCTTGTAAATATTAATCGCCTTTTACTTTGGAAAAAACTTCCTGGTGGGGAAGAATACTTGAGTCGAGAAGAAATTAAGCACGTGTTTCTAAGAAAAAAAGGAGAGCTTCTTAAAGATTGGATTGAAGAAAATTGTAAAAATATTACGGCTTTGGATTTATCTAGAGCAGGCTTGACTTATTTACCCTCAGAAATAGGCCAATTGTCTCAGCTGCAATATCTTTACTTAGATCAAAACCAACTCACCACTCTGCCTGCAGAAATCGGGCAGTTATCTGAGCTACAAGTTCTTGGCTTAGGAGAAAACGAGCTCACCAACCTGCTTACAGAAATCGGGCAGTTGTCTCAGCTGCAATATCTTCACTTAAATCAAAACCAGCTCACCGCTCTGCCTGCAGAAATCGGGCACTTGTCTAAGCTGCACACGCTTGAATTAAATCAAAACCAGCTCACCACTTTGCCTGCAGAAATCGGGCGGCTGTCCCAGCTGCAAGGGCTTGAATTAAGAGAAAGCCAGCTCTCCGCTCTGCCTATAGAAATCGGGCAGCTGTCTCAGCTGCAAACGCTTGACTTAAGAGAAAACCAGCTCACCAGCCTGCCTACAGAAATCGGACAGCTGTCTCAGCTGCAATGGTTTAACTTAAACCAAAACCAGCTCACCGCCCTGCCTGCAGAAATCGGGCAATTGTCTGAGCTGCACACGCTTGAATTAAATCAAAACCAGCTCACCAGCCTGCCTACAGAAATCGGGCAGTTGTCTCAGCTGCAATATCTTCACTTAAATCAAAACCAGCTCACCAGCCTTCCTGCAGAAATAGGTCCATTGTCTCAGCTGCAAGGGCTTTGCTTAAATCAAAACCAGCTCACAGCTCTGTCTACAGAAATCGGGCGGTTACCTCAGCTGCGATATCTTTACTTAAATCGAAACCAGCTCACCAGCCTTCCTGCAGAAATCGGGCGGTTACCTCAGCTGCAAGAGCTTGACTTAAATCAAAACCAACTCATCAGCCTTCCTGCAGAAATCGGGCAGCTGTCTCAGCTGCAAAGGCTTGAATTAAATCAAAACCAGCTCACCACTTTGCCTGCAGAAATTGGGCGGCTGTCCCAGCTGGAATGGCTTGAATTAAATCAAAACCAGCTCACCAGCCTTCCTGAGGAAATCGGGCAGCTGTCTCAGCTGCAATGGCTTGAATTAGCGGAAAATCCTTTGAAAGATATCGCCGAAAAAATAAGACAGCGTTTTCAATTGTAGAATAGACTTAAATACTTTTTAAATGGGGATGAGCTAGAATGAAATAAAAAAACTTTCAGCCATCTTATCTTTAAACAAGTAGCCCTCGTTTCTTCTCGCAACTAAGCAAGTCTAAACTAACCTACACATTTTGTAACGACAAGGAGCTTCTCTCTTTTTCTGCAGATTGCTAGGCTGGGAGAACAACCTTTCTTGACAGTAAGAAGCTAGGCGTATTGTATTTCATCATTCGATAGAAGAAATAAAACATTGCGCTGAAAAGAGCCGTTTTTCTCAAATAAGGCAAAGAATCAATCTCATTCTTTTAGCCACAACAAAATTGCCGTGTCACTTAATCCTCAAGACCTGTGGCTGCTCCTAAATGCTTAGAAGGTCTCCCCCCTTTCCTTAAATTTATCTGAAAAAAAGCGGGGTAGGTCATCTGTGAGTTGTTTTTCA
>NZ_JSDQ01000017.1:0-20357 GCF_000813665.1 Neochlamydia sp. EPS4
TTTAATTTTTTATAATGTCTTTAATAAATAAAACTGCTTCTTGGCAGAAAGGGGCTTAAAGTTTCTATCGGCTACTTCTGGATATTTTCTTGGCCTACCTTTAATGTTCTTGGTAGAATTTAAAGGAATATCGATAGGCCAAAAGCTATGATTTTCAGGAATTTGAGCCACAAAGGTTAGCTGTCTTTTATCTAATTCTCCCAATAACTCTCGTCTTTCTCCATAACCGGCATCAAAAACAAGCGCTTTATAGGGAAAATCTTTGTGCAGAATGCCATCAAAAGATGCAAAGCAAGCTCCCACTTCTTTAAAAACTTGTGCCTTGCCGATGGAACTTTGGCTGCCTGCATTCTTTTTTTACTTTTTGTCCAGCATTGCGGAAGGAATAATTCACCTAGGATAGGAAAATGCTCTTTACCTTTTTCACAGTAATGCGATGTGACGATTGATTGACAATTGGCAATTTTCCCTAAAGCTCCGCAGTCATGCCTAGCTACCCCTACCGAGAACTTTCCCTTTTTGGGTAAAGAAGTGTCGTCTAGAACAAGTACTCCTTTTTTTAACCCCCATGCTTTGAGCCATATGCTTAGCTAATTGTTGCTGTAGCGCTGCATAATCCCAACGACTTTGATTGACAAATTGTTGAATGGCTTGTTCATTTCCTCCAGGAAGTCTTTTTGCCATGGGTTCGATAGATTTCCTTTCCCCCTCCAATATTAATCCTGCTATGTACAATCTGCACCAGTGAACTCTTTCCGATCTTCCTAAGTAGACTTTAAAAACGTTGATCCATTCATTAAGTTGTTCGCGGATGGAATTTAATTGCTCTAGGTCCATTGCCCCCTCCTTAATTAATAAAACTTACTTACATTATTATCAGAAAGGCACTTAACGAGGTAGCACTACTTAGTCCATCCGGTACCCTCACGATAAATGCCAGCTCTTTTTGCATCGGCAATTGAGAATATTTTTGTCCAAGTGTCTCCCGTGTCAGTTCTTTTCCCCTGAAGAATACATTGGGTATCATCGAACTTTGGATCCTTGCTTATAGAATGACCTGCTTGCCGAATAAGCTGATTCATCATGAACGCGGACATCTCGACTTTGCCTTGGAGGTAGTACATTCCACCGTTTAAGGCATCCAAGGGATTGATATCGGTGGCTTTTGCTTTTGTATGATGGCAAAGATCCCTTCAGGACCTAAACGTTGGTAATGCTTAGTTCTCAGGAGAGCCGACAAGAACACGAACTTCTTGGATGCCATCGATCAGCATTTTTATAGGCGGGTTATATGCTAATTGTGTCATAAATCCTCCGTTATGATTTAATTGACACGAAAAATATACCACTTAGTTCACTTTGCACAACAAAAAGTACCTAATAAATCAAAAAACATTGCATTTTATAAAAAATAGTACACTTGACCCTAAAAAGGATGGGGCTAGCTTTATGGATTTAGACGAATACCTATTTCGTAAAAGGATTTCTCAGACAGATTTTGCCAAAGATTTAGGCATCTCGCGGACTCATTTAGAAGAAATTCTGCGCGGTAGGCGCTCGCCTAGTGTAAAGCTAGCCAAAAAAAATTGAAGAGTTAACCAAAGGTGAAGTGACCAAAGAGGAGGCTATATTTCCCAAGGGCAGGGAGTCATAATGCGTCTAGAAGAACTACAGAAATCAGTTGCAAAAGGCGAATCTGAGAACCTGGAGTTTAAAAAGACAACGGGACAGCGTTCAGAAGCTGCTAAAACAGTATGCGCAATGCTTAATGGTCTAGGCGGGTTTTTGCTCTTTGGAGTTTCCGATAAAGGGGAAATAGCGAGCCAACAAGTAACAGCAAGGACACTCGAAGATATTGCTCAAGAGTTACGCAAGATCGAACCACCCGCTTTTCCTGAAATCGAAACTGTAGCTATTGGAAGCGACAAAGCAGTCATTCTCGTTAGGGTATCTGGAAAATTAGGTACTTATTGCTATGATGGCAGGCCCTATCTTCGGCATGGCCCTACAACTCAAATTATACCTCGTGGAGAATATGAAAAGCGTGTTTTAGATAAATTTCATGCGTATCGGCGGTGGGAAAATGAGTTGACACCAGAGTGGATAACTATACAAGATTTAGATGAGGAAGAAATTCAATCCACCCTACAAAACGCGGTTAAACTGGGTCGCATGAAAAATCCCTGGTACACTGATCCTGAATCAATTTTAAGAGGATTAGGACTTTTCGATGATCGACGTCTTATCAACGCTGCTGTAGTCCTATACGGAAAAAGCGAAAGGTTATTCTCAAACTATCCACAGCTATCAATAAGGCTCGCTCGTTTCAGAGGCTCTGACCGATTGACTGGGTTTATGGATAATCGTGATTATTGGGGGAATGCATTCGATCTTTTAAGAAGAGGCGAATTATTCTTGCTTGATCATGTTCCTATTTCGGAACGTGTTGTTCCTGGTAAAATGATATGAGAGGACTATCCACTTTATCCTTCTGTTGCTACAAGAGAAACTTTAGCAAATGCTATCTGCCATAGAGATTACACGACAGCAGGAGGCGTTGTTGCAATTGCTATGTATGATGCGCTTGGAAATCATCAATCCAGGAGTCTTGCACTTTGATATCACACCAGAAAAGTTGACAAGACCTCATGAATCCAAGCCGTGGAATCCCATTATTGCCAGTGTCTTTTATCGTGCTGGTATTATTGAAAAATGGGGAATGGGTACCCTCAATATTATCGATTGGTGTAAAGAAAATGGAAACCCCAAGCCCACTTGGGAAGTGCGAGCGGAATCAGTCGTGACCACTTTCTTGCCCTCGTCTTTCTTTGCCACAGGGAAAAGGCCCGAAGAACAGGCAGAAGAAGCCGAAAAAGTCAGGCCTAAGTCAAGGCCCGAGTCGAAGCCCGAGTCAAGGCCCGAGTCCTTGGAAAAAGAAGTGATAAGATTGCTTCGAAAAGAATCTTTATCGAAGAGTGAAATATCTCAAATCCTGGGACATAAACACATTTCAGGGGGATTAAAAAAAGTTCTCTCTTCGTTGCTTAATCAGGGAAAAATCACCTACACATTACCTGAAAAGCCTAATAGTAGGCTCCAAAAATATAAATTGACTGATAAAACTAAGGATTAAACCCAAGATTAAAATATTTTCGATTTAAACCTCTTTTTTTACTGCTTGAAAATCAAACTTTCCTTAGACTCAATACCTTTAAACAGCTAAAAAGGGTTGAGAAAATAGATATGATTTTTTTACGATACTATCTCTTAATACTTTTTACTTTGTCTCTATATACGCCTGCTCTTTCTGCTAGTCAGTTACAACTTGTATCTACCGAATCAGATTCCGATACGTTGATTCAAAATAAGGACATTTGTCATTAACTGGCATTTAACCTAATCTTTTTTCTAATTGATATTTTTTATCAACAATTTTCCATTAGGGCATCTGTTTAGCTAGTGAAACAAAGTCTTTTCTTTATCAGCTAAAAACTGAGCTTTCTGAATAAGAAAGCTAAAAGCAATCTTCAAGCACGTTTTTACTTGAGCTAACTCTTTTCTCCCTGCGAAGCTAAAGTGAAATCGGCCGAAAAATATTTCAGAAAAAAATATAAGGAAGAGAAGCTAAAAAAATCATATGTAAATTTTATTTTTAAATCATAAAATTTCATTATAAATAGATTGTCTCTTGCCCTTTAAGTTTATTCTTGGTTAAGCTATTTCTGTTATTTAATTTTGGTTAGTTCATGAAAAAGCTTATTTGCTTATTTATTATTTTATTCATCAATTCCTACGGTGCCTATACGCAAGAGCTCCCCTCTTCTTCATTATTACCTTCCTTGCATGAGTGGCAAAATCCTACTTATGTATTTGATTCAGTAAATATCATGACCGGCCAGTACACGGAAGCTCAAAACGATTTACATCTTAGCGGGCCGGCTCCTCTCAGCCTGCGCAGATATCACACAGGAGAAGACTGTTTTTTATCGGGATGGCAGTGTAACTTCCCTAACCTATTTAACGCATCTACGCCAGGAGAGGCAGGCCATTTCACCTCTACGCACAAAATCTCGTATGAATATGATCAGCAATATCGCTTAAAAGCTGTAAAAGCCTCTGACTTTACTGATGAGCATCTCTATAGCTGGCTGAACATTCAACATAGTGATGATCCTTATAAGCAATGTATAATTCAAACCCATGATAACCAACAAGTCACCTATCGCTTCCGTGATCCTCGTTTAATTGCCGAAGTCATTTCCTCTAGCTCTCCTTCTATTGCTTATCACTATCAAAAGCATCCTTCCCAAGAAGGTTATCTCATCAGCCGGCGCGAATTACCGGAGGGCCGTTACATAGAATATGAATATTATGGAAAAGACCATCCTCATGCCGGGAAAGTTAAAGTTCAAAAAAGCCCTGTAGGAAATGATGCCACAGCTATTGTTACTCGTAGCTTTGTTTATCATGAAGGGTATACGGAGGTCTATGATGCTCTTAATTGCAAAACCATTTATCGCTTCTGCGACGGATATATAACAGATATTGAAAATTACGATTCAGCTGGCCAATTTTCTCGCCTAGAAAAATTAATATGGACTCAAGCTTCAGAGAAAAAGGAAAACAGCAAGCAGCTTCGTACGCGTTATATAGCCGATGCTCAGGGTACTATTCTTATTGCCCACTCCTTTTCTTATGACGCCCATCAGCGTTTAATTAAAGAAACCCTATATGGCAACCTTACTGGCACATGCACGCTAGCTATTCAAATAGGCCATGACGGTTATCCTTTAAAAAATGGGATAGAGCATTATAGCATAACCTATGAATATGCAAATGATCTTCTAAAGAGCACAGAAGAAGATAATGGAAAAAAAATAATCTATGCATATTTCCCTAATACTCCCTACCTTCAGTCCAAGTTAACATGTATTAACAACAAAATTATTCTAAGAGAATTTTACTCTTACAATCAAGCTTGGCAGGTCACCAGCATTGGCAAAGACGATGGATCTTCAAAGAATATAAATGATCTTACCAACGTCAGCGAAAGGCATATAAAAACAATTAGTTATCGTACAAGCCATCCTGCCTTAGGCTTAACAGAAAGGATAGAAGAGAGTGCTTTGAATTTTTCGACCGGCCAAGCTCACCTTATGATGAAAATCATCTATCACTACAACCACCAAGCGAAGGTTATCCAAGAAGATTATTACGATGCAAATAATCAACATTATTATTCCATCAATAACACGTACGATGAGCATCACAAGCTGATTACTTCCTCAGATGAAGTTAAAGGGCTTACCGAGAAAAGCTATGATTTAAATGGCAACCTATTAAAACAAACATGTATCAGCCCTACAGGTATTTTTCAACAAATTATCCATACCTATGATTTTGCCAATCGTTTAATTAGTAGTGAAGTTTCGGATAACAATAATCAGACAAAAAAAACTTATTTTCATTATGATTTAAAAGGCAATAAGAGAGCATTTATTGATGAGTGTGGTAATCAAACTACCTATGAATATGATAGCTTAGGTCGTGAGACTCAAGTGATTTATCCGGCCGTCATGGACGAAAACTTTAACGTTATCAATCCCTCTAAGCAGACACGCTACGACGTACTTAATCGCGTGATAGCCCAAACGGATGCTAAAGGTTGTACTACTTACACCCAATACAATGCTTATGGTAAGCCTATCCTTATCCTCTACCCTGATCAAAGAGTGGAAAAATTTATTTATAATTTGGATGGATCCTTAAAAGTTGCTTTTGATATTCAAGGAAATTATACAGTTTATCATCGTGACCCTTTAGGGCGACTCTTTAAAAATGAAGCTTTTGATAAAACAGGCGCTTTATACAAAGCCACTACTTTTATTCATAATGCCTTCCATTTATTAGAAGCAAGAGAGGCCTCAGATCGAAGAATTTGCTATAAATATGATTATATGGGCCGTTTACAAGCTCTCGAGCAAATGACAGGTAAAACTATTAGTAAGCGATTAACATATGAATATAATCATTTAGGTCAGCAAACCGTTTCTAAAGAATGGTATGGCCCCCATCTTGAAAATTTTATTGCTACTATTAAAGAATATGATTTTAAAAATGATTTAAAATCTACTCGTCTTGAAGATGCCAAGGGTAAGATACAAAAGATGACTTGGGTAGAGCCCACCCCTGTACAACCTTCTCCCCTTGAAGAGCTTGTTTTCAATTCTCTAGGACAGCAAGTGCTCCAAGAAGCTGTGACTGATCCATCAGGAAATGTGACTCTCACTCTTTATGATGCGATTAAAAGACCTGTGAAAATAACCAAAAAGAACAGTCTAGGCGACATACTTTTCTTACAAGAATTACAGTGGGATGCGAATAATCATAAAGCCAAGGAAACTTACTTTTTAAGCCACGGGAAAACCATCAGTACAGTATGGCATTATGATTCTTATAATCGCCTTATTAGATGCATTGAAGGATTTGGTACAGTAAGGCCTATGACTACCCATTATACTTACAATGAGGCAGGTCAGCTAAGCGCCCTTCTTAAGCCGGATGGGGTGACAATCTTTTATGAATATGATTCTCTAGGCAACCTTACCGCCCTTCATTCTTCTGATCTTACGATCCACTATATTCTTTCCTATGATTCTCTCCAGCATCTCACCCATATTGAAGATAAAGTTCATTCCTTATCTACACGGCGCACCTTTTCTCTCGACGGATGCTTATTAGAAGAAATACAAGGCAACGGATTAAAAACTACCAGGCATTATGATGAGCTCAACCGTTGCATTCAATTAGATCTTCCTGATACATCTTCCATTAAGTATAGCTACGACAACCTCTATCTTAGAAAAATTGAGAGGCAGCGTCTTTTAAAAGATCCCTTGATTCATAAGTATCAAGAGCGAAATTTAAATGGCCATCCGCTGATTAGTGACTTGGCAGGCGGCATAGGTCAAGAGCTACGTAGTTATAATAGCAAAGGTTATCTTACTCATATTTCTACGCCTTTTTGGTCTGAAGCTATTCATTATTTGCCTGAAAAGCCGCAGATTATCGAAAATATCACTTTTAAAGATCTTACGGGTGAACATAAGCACAATTTTATTTACGATGATCAAAACTACCTAACAAATGAAGCAGGACTTTTTAGCAACACCTACACCTACAACTGGTTAGGAAATCAAACATCTAAAAATTATGAAGAATGCATAATTAATCCTTTGGGGCAGTTAATAGGTTACCATAACACCCAAAATGGTTATGATGCTAACGGCAATTTGAAAGAAAAGATAACGAAAGGCAGCAAACTTCGTTTTGAATATGATGCTTTGAATCGCATGATAGCTCTACGCCAGGATAACGGGGAAGTTTATCGATATACTTATGACCTTTTTCATCGGCGCTTGTCAAAGACATGTTTTGCCCCTAATGGTGAAAAAAAATGGGAACAAAAATATCTTTATGATGGTCTAAATGAAATTGGAGCAGTCAATGATAAAAATCAAATAACTGAATTGCGTGTGTTAGGTGAGGGGCTAGGAGCAGAAATCGGAAGCGCCGTCCTATTAGAAATAGAAGATCAAGCATACGTTCCTCTCCATGATCATCGCGGCTCAGTCTGTGGACTTATTTCACTTGCTGATCAAACCGTAATAGAACAAGCGCATTATTCTGCTTTTGGGGAAGAAGAAAGAGAGAACCCCTCCTGCAATAATCCATGGCGTTTTTCAAGTAAAAGAATGGACCCGGAATCTGGACTTATTTATTTTGGAAAACGTTACTACGATCCTTCCCTAGGCCAATGGACGACACATGACCCCTTAGGCTCTATGGAAAGCCCTAACCTATATGCTTTTGCCTCTAATAATCCTATCAATCGCATGGATCCCTATGGCCTATTCTCTTTTAGTCACTTATGGAGCGCTATTTACTCCCAAGTTACCGATATCGGTCAGCAAATTTTCAGCTTACTTCGCAATATGCACGCCTTCATGTCTACACATCTTTCATTAGAACATAATTTTAATGAGAAGATTGAAGGAACAGCCAGCGCTATTTTTGGAAAGCTGACGTTAGGCATCTGTGGCTTTTATATAGGAAAGAATGAAGCCGGGGTGGTAGGGCAAGGAGAAATAAATGACAACGTAAGAATTACTTTGATTAATGGGATTTTAAATGCTCGCCATGATGTCATATATAGCTTAGAAATAATTTCAAAATTTCATGGGGGCAATAACATCCACTACATTTTCCGCCCCACAGAAGGATGGACTTACGATTTTCTAAAATCTCTAGCAGTTAGATGTGGATGGGTTTCTCCTCAAGCTAAACAGCTTGCTTCAAAATGGCGGGAATTGATAACACAAATAGGCGGTGTGGAAGGCGGAGGAAGAATTATTCATTATGCGCATAGTATTGGGGCCTCCGATACCTTAAGAGCTAAAGGCCTTTTATCAGCTGAGGAGCTAAATATGATAGACGTATATACTTTTGGATCTCCTTGCCTACTGGCAGCAGGGGGATTTCAAAATGTGATTAACTATGTAAGTCTGGGAGATGCGGTCTGCTATTTAGATCCCATTACCTATATTAAATCTTTCTTAGATCCTCAGAAGCATATTACATTTTTACCTAGCTCTTGGGGTCTTCCCCTCATAGACCATCAGCTAGGATTTCCCACTTATCGTAAGCTTTTAGAAGCTTTAGGAAAGGAATTTTTAGAAATCTACAGGGCTAGGTAAAAAAATATTGCAGCAGTTCAGATACCCTCTTTTTATTCAGGAGTGCTTGAATGAAATAGAACTTAAGGCAAGATGTCTTAAGACAGTACTTGACCTGACGAACATGCGTTATCTGGCAAAAATTACTTCTACCAGTGGTAACTTATCTAACATTTTTTCTTGTGCAAGTTTTTTCGCATCTAAAAATGTTTGTAAAGACGCCTTGCCAAAGCAATACTCTCTTGTACTGGAGTAAATTCTTGGAGCTCCCTTCTTCCCTGCTTTTATTTTCCCATTTAAATCCTAACGCTTCGAATGAAGAGAGAAGTATAGCTTTAATTGATCATGATTTTAAGGTTAATCGTAGAAATTGGAAAACTATTGCTACGAGCCTTATGAAGTTAGCAAAAGGGGAATTAACTGAACAAATTATTAAGAACTTGAAAACTTCTATTAATATAAGGCTTAATAATGATCCTGCAGCAGCAGAAACTTATCAAGAACAGCTAAACCAACAAGGAAAGACCATTAAGAAATGCTTAGAACAAGGCTTTCATAGAGGAGCACAAAACTTGCTGCAAGTTTGCCGTGAACCAGGAGTATTATCCTCCTTATTAGAAGTCTCCTCCTCCAGTAATCTATCTTTCCCAAAAGAAGAGTTTTCTGATAGAGTACAAATATTTACAGAACTATTAAAAATAGTAAAAAAACATTATAGCTAGGAGAAAAAATGAGTGGACCTATTGAAAGACCACACCAGGACTTGGCAGCTCGAGCAGTTTTTTTAAAAACGTTTACTTTAACTTTTAGCAGCCATTTAAAATTAAATATAGATACTTATAATCGTATAAAATATTATGTACCTCGTGCTTTTAAAACTAGTATAATTTCTAACTTAGAAAAACTACATTATCAATTAATCAAAAAAACTCATCCTACTAACAATAAAAAATATAAATTAATTATTAAAGATATAGAAAATTATCTGAAAAACAAGCAACAATTTTTAACTTTCTTAAGTAACAATTTATTGATGGATGTACAAGATCCTTGGCTATTAGCTTATAATCAGACCAAAAATATATCTTTACAAGAAGCTAGTGAACATTTACAAGACCTTTTATTTTCTTGGGAAGAACTAGCAAAATATGAATTAGAAGAGTTTATCCCCTTAGACTTGGAGGATTTAGAGGGATATATGAAAAAATTAAAAGAGGTCTATCAACCCTTATTAGAGATAAATTCCTCTCCTGCCCTTCGATCTGCCGAAAATAAAAGGCTTACCGAATTAGCTGATAAAATCTCTACTTTAAAAAATAAGATAGAAAACCAAAATTTTTCAGAAATTCCTTTGCTATGTCAACATATTCGTACCATTATAAATATCACAGACTAATTTTTGGGAACGCTAACTCCATCCAATAAATCAGGGAAATAGGATGAAGGTTTAGAGATGAATAGATGGAAGGGTATACGGATTATTATATGCTTAAAAAAAAGTGAGCCTGCATACCCAATCCTCTAAAAGCTGCCTCTCTACTTGAGGAGATTGATTTGCAAACCAGGCGACTGCGTAAGGAGGATCTCAAAAAGCCTGTAATTTCTCTGTTTTTATCTTAATTTCTTAACTAAACAGCAGGCAAAGCCTCCATCCCACCCTTCTGCGTTGGGCAAGATGGAAATGAAGTTCTTTTTTATTAAATCCAATTCTTGGCACGCTAGCGCTACTATCTCTTCATTTTCTTCCGGGAGAATGCTGCAGGTCATATACCAAATTTCGCCTTCATTTTCCAACAGATGAACAGCATGTTTTAACAAATTAAGCTGAATGATTTTAAGCTGCTTTGCTTGATCTTCGTTTAATCTCCAGCGAGCTTCAGGACGTTTACTCAAAACTCCACTGTTACTGCAAGGCACATCTAAAACGATAAGATCAAATTTTTTATCAAGTTCTAACTTCTCGCCTTCACTGCAGCTTACTTGAGCTTGCACACCATATTTTGCAAAATTGTCTTTTAGCTTTTGTATTTTTTGCAAGGAGACATCATTAGCATATAAGGCTGCTTGAGGGAAAAAGTCATGAAGAGCCAAGGTTTTACCACCAGGAGAAGCGCATATATCCAATATGCTAGTAGGGGCTTTACTTATCCCTTGAGAAAGATTTCCTATTAAACTTGCTGGAGTAACATTTTGGATATAATAATCTGCAGAGGAAGCCACCCTTTTAACCTCAGAAGCAGGGACGGTAATGACCTTGACTGGTTCTTCTATAACTGTGCTCCACTCTGCCGGAATTTCTACTATATTTCTTAGCCGAGCCATAGTTAAGGCAGGCTTATTGCTAGCTTCTAAAATTTTTGTCGTCGCCTGTAAGCCGTAGTACTTGCTAAGATTTTTAATAAAATAAAGAGGAAAGGAATAGCGGATACTAAGAGAGGGTAGATCCATTCCTTGGGGTAGAGTTAAAGAAAGAAGAGAAAACTTCCTTAATATAGCATTTAAGTAAGCAACAAAGTAAGAATGGAAATGTTTCTTTGCAATCTTGATTGACTCATCCACAATCGCGTAATGAGGAAGCTTATCTAAGAAGTAAAATTGATATAAAGCTGTACGTAGTAAAGCTTTTTCTTTTAACTTTAAACGCATCTTTTTCTTTTCAGAGAGCTGCAAAGCCAAATAATCTAAGGTTAAAGCCATCTGAGCAGAACCGTAAGCTATTTGATGGGCTAATTGATAATCTTGAGAAGAAGGCTGCTCTTTTTTAAACCACTCTCCTAAATATTCGGAAATAAAGCTTTCCCCTTTTAATGAATGCAGAAGGGCGAAAAATGCTGCTTCACGACTGTTTATCATCAAAATATAGCCATTGCCGGAATACCCATTCTTGAAGCCAAAGATGTAGCTTGCTTGCTGCCTCAGCATAAAGCTGCTCATCTTGTTGCTCAAGCCATTCGCAGGCTTCTTCAAGACTTGTTCCTGTTGAAAAAAGATTTAGGAAACGAAAAGCAGAAAAGTCAATTTCGTCCCACTGTAAATTATTTTCACCATTACGGTATACTACAAAATAATAGGGACGATCTTGAACCAGGCTAGGAAAATCGTGATTTTCCCAGTATTCTACCTCTTGTTTTATCATTTCCTGACGGAAAGTAAACATATCATAACGTAAATTAAATAAGAAAACGTGAGGCTGTAAACACATGCGACGTTTAAGAGTTTTATCCATCCCTGCCGCTATTGTATGGGCATTCACAGGGGAATAATGGGCAGCAAAAAAAGAATAATTTAAGGCGGCGTCAATTCTTGCCGCATCTAATACTAATTGTTTATCCTTTTCCTGATAGCTCTCCTCTATCCATTGAGGAAGCCGGTCACTAAGAAAGTTTAACGACCAGGTATCAGGAGGATAATGAGTAAGGTAAGGCTTACCAATTTTTTCATTAAAGTCATGATGCCCAAACAGGCGCACAACAAGGGGTGTGGCATCATGCAAAATGCTTAAAAGCCTCCACCAATATTGCTGATTGTAAAGCTCTATACGTTGAGCGGGCCTTAAAGTAGGGCTAGGAACGATGTAGTCAAATGCTTCTTCTTCCATGCTTTCTTGTGAAGGAGAGATAGGATTCATACGGCTATCTTGATCAACAGGCCTTACCAGTATACTTGCAAACCACTCTTGCAGCTTTCTAAGGTTAGCGGGTACTTGCTTATCAAACATTAATTCCATGTTAATTCCATAGCCTTCATACTTCTACCCCTTGCAATTGACGCATCGGTCTTTCAAGGCTAGCCTTGTCATGTAAAGATTTCTGAAACTTTTTTGCTTTTAGAGCCTCATCCCAAGTTTCTTGAAAACTAAGAAAATTATCATCCCATTCAAGTAAAGTGGAAACTCCTCCTGTGCGGGGATAAATATCAGCATATAAATCCCACACTTCATCCCTTACATAATTATCATGGGTATCTAGTACATAATCGCCATGATCGCTATGGCCCGCTAAGTGTATCTGTAATACACGATCATAAGGAAGATTTTGGATATATTTTTGGGCATCAAAGCCATGATTGCGGCTAGAAACATAAATGTTGTTGACATCCAACATCATAAAAATGTTAGCTTTCTCTACAACAGCCGTATAAAATTCCCATTCGGGCATCTCATCCTCTTGAAAAGCTACATAGGAAGAAAGGTTTTCAAGGGCAAAAGGAATTTCTAAATAATCCTGTACGATACGGGCTCTTTCGGCTACATAGTTGATGACTTCTTGGGTATAAGGCAAAGGAAGTAAATCATGATAGTGAGCACCGGGCAGATGCCCCCAGCATAAGTGATCTGATAACCAGGGTGTCTTCGTTAAACGTGTTAAGGCTTTAAGCTTTTTTAGATAATTGTAGTCTAAAGGATCAGCACTTCCAATTCCTAGAGCTACTCCATGTTGCACGACCTGATATTTAGCTAAAATTTTCTCAAGATTTTCAAGAGGCTTGCCACCTTCCACCATGAAATTTTCACTAATAATCTCAAACCAGTCAATCTCAGGTTGTAAGCGAAAAATATCTTCGTAGTGTACATGCCTTAAACCTATTCCAATTCCTAAGTTAGGAATGTTTGCATTTTTCATAGCCATCCTGGCAATACTTAAATTTTTTTGTTCCTACCATAAGTTTAAGAAAGAGAAATATAGGCCTGGCATTTAAAGTTTAATTTCCGTTAGCAAGTGCCCTTTTTTTCGTCATTTTATCATAAACCAGCTTAACAGCAAGGTTTTTGTCTGCAATCGCACATTTACCTTGCCCCTTGCAAGAGCCTTGTCCAGCACACTCATGCTTGTCAGTTTTACAAGCATTTAGCCCTTTACATTGATTGGTATTTCCACAACGTGCGCTGGCCACTTCCCGTGCTAATTTTTGATTAGCTACATCTAAAGCTTTGTAATTTTGCTGTCCCTCATCATTAAGCTCAAGCAGCAACTCCTCCTCATCCATCAAATGATAGCCTAAATTACCAGCATTAGGGTCGACTTCAGCTTGCGTAGTAGCCGTAGAAGGGGCCGAAGTAGGAGTGCTTTTTTCAGGAGTAGAGGCAGCAGCTAACAAGGTAAGATAAGCGTGGGAAGAAGACTGCTGCGCATGAACAGATTGTGAAAGCATCATACCGCCTGCCACACCAAGTAAAGCTAATTTTTTAAGATCTCTTTTCTTCATTTCTCTCCCTCGTTAGAATCATAAGTTTTTTAAGCTTAATCATGAATAAAAAAAGTTAACCTAAGCTTAAAGGTTAAGTGCCTATAAAATAGCCTATCAATTTAAATTCTATTTAATTAGCGCTAGAAGCTGCCAAAAGTGTGCACACATCCAAGCATTTAAAACTTAAAGATATGCACACACTAGGAGTCAAATTTTAATTAGAGCCTTGATTGGTTTGTGCACGTTTTTCGGCTTGTTTTTGTGCAGCAACTTTGATAGCAAGATTCTTATCTTTAAAGTTGCAAGCGCTTGATCCAGCACAAGAACCTTTGCCTGCGCAGCTATGTTCCTCTGTTTTGCAAGAGTTTAAGCCTTTGCAATCATTATTTCCTTTGCATGTCCTGCTAGCTAACTTCTGTGCTAATGCTTTTCCTTCTGCATTTAAACTATTATAATTTTCTTTACCTTGTTCATTCAATTGGCTTTTCAATTGATCTTCCGTCATCAATTGAGTAGAAGAGCTACTTTTAAGGCTCTCATCAGCCTCAGCGATGATACGAGATTCACGATTTAAACCAGAAGAGGGTTTGCCTTGATTTCCGCATGTGCCAGCTCCGCAACCGCTGGCCATGAGTACTCCAGGGGTCGCTAAATGATCGCTAGTATCAGCATAAACAGAACCGTGAGAAGCCATCATTACGCCACCTGTAATACCTAGCAAAGCAAGTTTTTTGAGATCTTTCTTATTCATTTTAACACTCCTAAAAAATTTATGGGTTTTCTTCAACTTTTATAGATAAAATATTCATTTAACATTCATTTCTCTCAAATGCAAGTTTTTTTATTATCTTTTTTGTCCTTCAGAGAAAAATTTTTCATAGGCTCGCATTTTACACTAGGCAAAGGTGGCCATTCGCTCTTAAGAGAGCTTTAGATGAGACTGCTAGCAAGCAAAAGACAAAAGTAAACTTTTTAATAGAAAGACTTTAGGTTTTTTAGAACCAGGGAATCATTGTACATAATTTCCTCAAGGAACTTGCAAAGACAAACTCTTTATAAGCCACCTGCTAGTTAAAATTTATAGCCTTAAGAGAAGAAAACAAGTTGAATACTTGGCTCAGCCCTACGCTTTACATAAGGTGATAAGATAAGCTTTTTAAGAATAGAAAAGAAAAATTTAAATAATGAGAAATTGAGAGAGATTGTAATCCATGCAATAGCTAATAAAGACTTTTAAAAGCTTTATTTAAGCATTTATAGCAATGCTTCTGCCTTAAAGCCCCTTAAAGAGCTTAAGGCAAAAGCGCAATAAATTCTTCTTCGCAGCATCTTCAGCAGAAAGATAAAAAGTCTTACTAACTTTAAGAAGAAGGCCAAAGTTCAGCGATAGGAAGAGGCAAAACTTGCCTGATATGTTCAATTTCTCCTTTAGAAACATGCTGGGTAACTACTTGGAATACAGCACGCACTATTTTTTCTACATCCGAATATTGTACCAACGCTAGGCTATTAAAGTGAAAAGCCACAAAATCTAAAAATTCTTCCGTAGTTTTAACCTTAACGGGCATTATAGAAGGCTTCCAACCCTCGTAATAAAAACCTCTCACTAACATAGGCAATTGAGCACTTAATTTCGCGGACACCTCTACGGATAAACGATCACGTAAAGCTTGCAATGTTCCTTTTAAAGCCAAATAAGCTTTTTTTTCATCAGTCCATCCCAGTAATCCCATAAGATCTTTGAGCCACTCATGAGTTTTTTGTAAAGTTGTCTCAAATACATCTACTGACATATCCGCCTCCTTATGTTAAAGGTACCTTAAGAATAGCGTAAGACTAGAAAACTATATTTTCAAGTTAAAATAAGATTAAAAAGATCTACAATTATAAATTTTCTAAAAATCTAATCTTTTCATCAGCTAGCTTAGCTAGGATAAATTAGCTTAAAAAAACTTTAGGCTTGGCTTTTCCAGTTTTATCTTTCCAAGCTCTTTTTTGAAAAAGATAAAAAAATTTTGATCCTATCGGTGGATGGCTTGTAAGTAATAACAATAAAATTTGACCGGCTTCCTCTCTATCGAAAACAAAAGCTTTTCGGAAAATTTTTGCTCTGGATAGATGGTAAAAGGGAAAAAAATTATTCTCAGCATGCACTTCCTCTAGAGAACAATTTTCTTTCTAAGGTCGATTTTATCCTTTGGAAAATATTTAACACGTAGGGTAACCAAAGACCTTCTACACAGGACTTAAAGAAAATGCTCTATCTATATTTTTTTAAAGACTTCTAAATTTACTACTGTAATAATGGTTATGGTGAGCCTATGCGCTCCTAATAAAAGTGAGAAAAACAGCGCACCCTTTAAAAAAAAGAATACACTACCTGGAATGAGTAAAGTGATCTGATTTAGCCTGCAGCTACATTTAAGAGATTTTTTAGCACAATTTTAAGTATTATTATATTTTTCTTTAAAAATTAATAAGCTTTAAGGAGGCTTATATGGAAAAAAATTCAGCTTTAGATCTGTTCTTAGAAACAGGCCTTAGACATCTTTATAATGCTGAAAGAGAAACCCATGATAATTTAAAGACATTAGCTAGCCAATCTTCTAACCAAGCATTAAAAGATGCTTTTTCTTCTCACATTTTAGAAACAGAAAACCAGATAAGACGATTGCAACAGAGTTTTGGGATGCTAAATATTGATCCCACCTCTAGCAAAATTCAAGGAATTTCTAATTTTGCTGATAAAGGAAGAGAACTTATGAAAACATTATTAGACCTTAATTTTACTGACCGTAGTAAAGGTATGGATGGCATCCTCAACGAAGGGAAAGAGTTAATCAGGCATTTTGCAGATACAGATTCCAATGATATTGCTTTGATAAGTGCTGCTCATAAAGTCGAGCATTATGAGATAGCCTGCTATAATCTTATCTGTTTCTTGTGTGAACATTATAAACAGAAAGAAATAGTCAATTTAATGAAGCTTTCTTTGGAAGAGGAAAAACGTATGGGAGAAAAACTTTTGGAAATAGCCCGGCGTGATATTAAGCTGCCAGCCTTTCCCCCTGGCTAATCATCGTTTTGCCTAATGTAGAAATGTGCGAGTATACTGACAGAGAGGACGCATACACATTTAAAAAGCTGGTCGTTTAAATGTGAGATGCAAGTCCTCCCTATGCAAAGAAGCTTAAAAGCTCAATTCCTTTAGCGGGAGCAATACAGGCGATACTTATAATGCAATTTTCATTATAGCTTATTAGAAAAAATTTAGAAGTGGCAGATAATTATCTTCTATTCAGGAGCTTTTAGGAATAGCATCTCTTAACCTCTGGGCTACTCCTAAAAGCTCCTTTAAATGCCAGATGGCCTACTCAGCACGCTCCTTATGGCTCGTGCCCCGCTCCTCTTTCATCTCCTAAACTGCGATGACGAGTACGGCGTTCACTTTCTCCTAAATCCAGTTCTTGCTCGCCCATATCATAATCGTTAAGCTCATCCACCGACTCTCCTTTTTCCTGATAAGGCATTTTATCAAAGGGAAAAGGGGCCACTTGATCTTTATCACGATTTTTATTTTTAGACATTGCATAACCTCCCCTTCAGCAATTAAGTACAACTCCATTTTATCAACATATATCTAAAAATAAAGAGGTATTTTAATTTTATAAAAGCCAAACCCTTTTCATATAAACATTAAGGGGAAAAAAGTGCTCTAATAACGCTTTGATAATCGAGGCCTTATTTCTAAAGGCATTTCCTAAATTAATTTATTGGGCCATTCTTCTTACCATCAGGCCTATCATAGCTAAGTAGAGGAACGCTTGGCTGGTGTTTGGCAAGGCCTCATAATCCTTATTTAATCTGCAGCATTTGCCAAACCAGGCAAATGTTCTTTCTACTATCCATCTTTTTGCTTATAGATGAAATCCTTTTAGCTTAGATCTTTTAATGACTGTTAAATCAATACCCTGTAAAGCTGCTTCTACTTCCATCTCTTCCCCGCTATATCCTGTATGGGCAAATATCTTTTTTGGCTATAGAACTTATTTTTGGAAAAAATAAAATAGCGCTTTTAGCCCATCTCTGCCATTACAAGTCGCGCTGCTTACTACAACTGCTATTAACAGTCCCCAGTGATCCACCCATATGTGCCTTTTCCTACCTTTAACTTTCTTGCCGCCGTCGTATCTGCAGAGCCGTTTTTTTTCAGTTGTTTTGATACTTTAGCTATCGACTATAGCTGCACTTAAGTCCCGTTAACTTGCCTTAAGCTTTGGCGAAGCGACCGTCTTAAATAAGTATTAATTGGTTTGACTTGCTTTTTTAATTTTTATATATTGCCTTTAAAGAATAAAAATACTGAAAAGTTATCACTATCCAAGGAAATAAAATGCATCCTATCTCATCCACATCTATTGAAAGCTTGCCCAATGAATTGCTGCTCCCTATCTTAGAGGCTTGCGCAGTTCCTTCCTTATTTAACGTCTGTAAAAGATGGCATCATCTGCTAGCTTCTGAAGTCATGCCCCCTCTTTATAAGCAAATAGGTAAAGTGCATGTTCCTCAAGGAAATGTTAAGGAGCAGGCTCTTATTGTAGATAGGATTTATAAGCTAGAAGAAAAGCTTTCTGAAGCAGCAAAGGTAAATGCAATCTTTAGGCAAATCTTTACTTTAGCCAAGTCTCTTTCAACTTTAGAATTTAAATGGAAAACAGAAGAAAAAGGAGGCTTAACGCTGGCTAATTACTCTTCTTATCTCTTAAATATTAATCGTCTTCTACTTTGGAAAAAACTTCCTGGCGGGGAAGAATACTTGAACCGAGAAGAAATTAAGCACTTGCCGCTAGGAAAAAAAGGAGAGCTACTTAGAGATTGGATTGAAGAAAATTGTAAAAACATCACGGCTTTGTATTTATCTAGAGCAGGCTTGACTTATTTACCCTCAGAAATAGGTCAATTGTCTCAGCTGCAATGGCTTCACTTAAATCAAAACCAGCTCACCGCTCTGCCTACAGAAATTGGGCAATTGTCTCAGCTGCTACTGCTTAACTTAAATCAAAACCAGCTCACCGCTCTGCCTACAGAAATCAGGCAGCTGTCTCGGCTGCTACTGCTTAACTTAAATCAAAACCAGCTCACCGCTCTGCCTGCAGAAATTGGGCAATTGTCTCAGCTGAAAGAGCTTTACTTAAATCAAAACCACCTCACTGCTCTGCCTGCAGAAATCGGGCAATTGTGTAAGCTGCAATGGTTTAACTTAAGCCAAAACCAGCTCACTAGTCTTCCTACAGGAATCGGGCAATTGTCTCAGCTGCGAGGGCTTGACTTAAATCAAAACCAGTTCATCGCTCTGCCTGCAGAAATCGAGCAGCTGTCTCAGCTGCAAAGGCTTGAATTAAATCAAAACCAGCTCACCGCTCTGCCTGCAGAAATCGGGCAGCTGTCTAAGCTGACACGGCTTCAATTAAACCAGAACCAGCTCACCAGTCTTCCTACAGAAATCGGGCAGCTGTCTAAGCTGCAAGAGCTTTACTTAAATCAAAACCAGCTCACCAGTCTGCCTGCAGAAATCGGACAGCTGTCTGATCTGCAAATTCTTGAATTAGCGGAAAATCCTTTGAAAGATATCGACGAAAAAATAAGGCAGCGTTTTCAATTGTAGAATGGTTGTAAGTACTTTTTAAATTGGGGTGAGCTAAAATGAAATAAAAAACTTTTAGCCATCTTATCTTTAAACAAGTAATCCGCTCTCCTTCCCGCAACTATGCAAGCTTAAACTAACCTACACATTTATAACGACAAGGAGCTTCTCTCTTTTTCTGCAGATTGCTATGTTGGGAAAACAACTTTTTTTGATAGGAAGAAACTGGCGTATTGTATTTCATCATTCACTAGAAGAATTAAAACAAGGCACCAAAGAGAGCCGTTTTTCTCAAATAAGGCACAGATCAATTCCATTCTTTTAGCCAAACCAAAATTGCCGCATCACTTAATCCCCAATACCTGCGGCTGCTCCTAAATGCTTGGAAGGTCTTCACCCTTTCCGCGAATCTATCTGAAAAAAAGCGCTGGTAGATCATTTGTGAGTTATTTTCATTGATAAGATTACGAATTGGTTTGACTTGCTTTTTTAATTTTTTATATTGCCTTTGAAAAATAAAAATGCTAAAAAAGTTATCGCTACCCAAGGAAATAAATGCATCCTATCTCATCCACATCTATTGAAAGCTTGCCGAGTGAATTGCTGCTCCCTATCTTAGAGGCTTGCGCAGTTCCTTCCTTATTTAGCGTCTGTAAAAGATGGCATCATCTGCTAGCTTCTGAAGCGATGCCTTCTCTTTATAAAAAAATAGCACAGCTTCATTTCCCCAAGAAGAATGCCACTACCCCGCGAACTCTTATGTTAGCTAAAGTTTATCAACTCAATCCTGG
>NZ_JSDQ01000018.1:0-3402 GCF_000813665.1 Neochlamydia sp. EPS4
TCACCAGCCTACCTGCAGAAATCGGGCAATTGTTTCGGCTGCAAAGGCTTAAATTAAATCAAAACCAGCTCTCCAGCCTGCCTGAAGAAATCGGGCAACTGTTTAAGCTACGAACGCTTTACTTAAACCAAAACCAGCTCACCAGCCTGCCTGCAGAAATCGGGCAGCTGTCTGATCTGCAAACGCTTGAATTAGCGGAAAATCCTCTGAATATCGCCGAAAAAATAAGGCAGCGTTTTCAATATCTATTGAAAGCTTGCCCAATGAATTACTGCTCCCTATCTTAGAGGCTTGCGTAGTTTCTTCCTTATTTAGCGTCTGTAAAAGATGGCATCATCTGCTAGCTTCTGAAGCGATGCCTTCTCTTTATAAAAAAATAGCCCAGCTTCATTTTCCCAAGAGGACTACTAGTACCCAGCGAACTCTTATGTTAGCTAAAGTTTATCAACTCAATCCTGGACTTACCCCTACTGAAAAAGTTTATCAAGTTTTTAAACAAGTTTTTACCTTAGCTAAATCTATTTCTCCTTTGGAATTTAAATGGAAAACAGAAGAAAAAAGAGGCTTAACGCTGTCTAACTACTCTTCTTATCTCTTAAATATTAATCGTCTTTTACTTTGGAAAAAACTTCCTGGTGGGGAGAATACTTGAGCCGAGAAGAAATTAAGCACTTGCCTCTACAAAAAAAAGGAGAGCTTCTTAGAGATTGGATGGAAGAGAATTATAAAAACATCATGGCTTTAGATTTACCTAAAGCAGGCTTGACTTACTTACCCTCAGAAATAGGCCAATTGTCTCAGCTGAAAAGACTTGACTTAAAAGAAAACCAGCTCACCGCTCTGCCTGCAGAAATCGGGCAGCTGTCTAAGCTGCAAGAGCTTTACTTAAATCAAAACCAGCTCACCAGTCTGCCTGCAGAAATCGGACAGCTGTCTGATCTGCAAATTCTTGAATTAGCGGAAAATCCTTTGAAAAATATCGCCAAAAAATAAGGCAGCGTTTTCAATTATAGAATGAACTTAAATACTTTTTAAATTAGGGTGAGCTAAAATGAAATAAAAAAATTTTAGCCATCTTATCTTTAGACAAGTAATCTGCTTTCCTTTCGGCAACTAAGCAAGCTTAAGCTAACCTACACATTTATAGCGATAAGAAGTTTTTTTCTTTTTTACAGAGTGTTATGGCTGGGAGAACAACTTTTTTGATAGGAGGAAACTGGCGTATTGTATTTCATCATTCAGTAAAGGAATTAAAACAAGGCACCAAAAAGAGCCGTTTTTCTCAAATAAGGCAAAGAATCAATCTCATACTTTTAGCCACACCAAAATTGCCGCGTCACTTAATCCCCAAAAACCTGTGGCTGCTCCTAAATGCTTGGAAGGTCTCCCCCCTTTCCTTGAATCTGTCTAAAAGTAAAGCGTGGTAGATCATTTGTGAGTTGCTTTTCATTGATAAGGATACGAATTCGTTTGACTTGCTTTTTTAATTTTTTTATATTGTTTTTAATAAATAAAAATGCTGAAAAGTTATCACTACCCAAGGAAATAAATGCATCCTATCTCTTCGGCATCTATTGAAAGCTTGCCCAATGAATTGCTGCTCCCCATCTTAGAGGCTTGTGTAGTTCCTTCCTTATTTAGCGTCTGTAAAAGATGGCATCATCTGCTGGCTTCTGAAGTCATGCCCACTCTCTATAAGCAAATAAGTAAAGTGCATGTTCCTCAAGGAAATGTTAAGGAGCAGGCTCTTATTGTAGATAAGATTTATAAGCTAGAAGAAAAGCTTTCTGAAACAGCAAAGGTAAATGCAATCTTTAGGCAAGCCTTCGTTCTAGCTAGAACCCTTGCTCCTATGGAGTTAGAATTTAAATGGAAAACCTTGGAAAAGAGATATTATACGCTAGCTAATTACTCTTCTTATCTCTTAAATATTAATCGCCTTTTACTTTGGAAAAGACTTTCTGGTGGGAAAGAATACTTGAGCCGAGAAGAAATTAAGAACTTGCCTCTAGAGAAAAAAGGAGAGCTTCTTAGAGATTGGATTGAAGAAAATTGTAAAAACATCACGGCTTTAGATTTATCTAAAGCAAGATTGACTTACTTACCCCCAGAAATAGGCCAATTGTCTCAGCTGCAAGAGCTTACCTTAAGCCAAAATCAGCTCACCGCTCTGCCTGCAGGAATTGGTCAATTGTCTCAGCTGCAAACGCTTTACTTAAATCAAAACCAGCTTACCAGTCTTCCTGCAGAAATAGGGCAATTGTCTCAGCTGAAAGGGCTTTACTTATATCAAAACCAGCTCACCAGTCTTCCTGTAGAAATCGGGCGGCTATCTCGACTACGAGTGCTTTACTTAAATCAAAACCAGCTCACTGCTCTGCCTGCAGAAATAAGCCAATTGTCTCAGCTGCAAGAGCTTCACTTAAGCGCAAACCAGCTCACCACTCTGCCTGCAGAAATAGATCAATTGTCTCAGCTACAAGAGCTTCACTTAAGCGAAAACCAGCTCGCCAGCCTTCCTGCAGAAATCGGGCTGTTGTCTAATCTGCTACAGCTTGATTTAAGGCAAAACCACCTCACCGCTCTGCCTGCAGAAATTGGGCAGCTGTCTGAGCTGCAATATCTTTACTTAAATCAAAACCAGCTCACCGCTCTGCCTGCAGAAATAGGTCAATTGTCTCAGCTGCAAGAGATTCACTTAAGCAAAAACCAGCTCACCGCTCTGCCTGCAGAAATCGGGCACTTGTCTCAGCTGCAAACGCTTTACTTAAATCAAAACCAGCTCACCAGCCTGCCTGAAGAAATCGGGCAATTGTCTCAGCTGCTACAGCTTGAATTAAATCAAAACCAGCTCACCAGCCTTCCCGCAGAAATCGGGCAATTGTCTCAGCTTACCAAGCTTAAATTAGCGGAAAATCCTTTGAAAAATATTGCAGAAAAAATAAGGCAGCGTTTTCAATTGTAGGATGGTCATAAGTATTTTTTAAATTGGGGCGGGCTAAAATGAAATAAAAAACTTTTAGCCATCTTATCTTTAAACAAGTAATCAGCTTTTCTTCCGACAACTAAGCAAGCTTAAACTACTCTACATATTTATAACGACAAGAAGTTTTTCTCTTTTTCTGCAGGGTGTTATGGCTGGGAGGACAACTTTCCTTGACAGGAAGAAACTGGCGTATTGTGTTCCATCATGCGATAGAAGAAGTAAAACATTGCACCAAAAAGAGCCCTTTTACTCAAATAAGGCAAAGAATCCATCTCATTTTTTTAAATAAACCAAAATTACCGCATCACTTAATCGCAAAAACCTGTGGCTGCTCCTGAATGCTTAGAAGGTCTCCGCCCTTCCTTGAATCTATCTGAAAAAAAAGCTCTCATAGACCAGCTGTGAGTTGTGTTTCA
>NZ_JSDQ01000019.1:0-3328 GCF_000813665.1 Neochlamydia sp. EPS4
AGCTCACCGCTCTGCCTACAGAAATCGGGCAGCTATCTAAGCTACAATGGCTTGACTTAAATCAAAACCAGCTCACCGCTCTGCCTAGAGAAATCGGACAGCTGTCTCGGCTGCAATGGTTTAACTTAAACCAAAACCAGCTCATCGCCCTGCCTGCAGAAATCGGGCAATTGTCTGAGCTGCAAACGCTTGAATTAAATCAAAACCAGCTCACCAGCCTTCCTGTAGAAGTTGGGCAACTGTCTCAACTACGAGTGCTTGACTTAAATCAAAACCAGCTCACCAGCCTTCCTGTAGAAGTTGGGCAACTGTCTCAACTACGAGTGCTTGACTTAAATCAAAACCAGCTCACCAGCCTTCCTGCAGAAATAGGTCAATTGTCTCAGCTGAGACGTCTTTACTTAGATCAAAACCAGCTCACCAGCCTGCCTACAGAAATCGGACAGCTGTCTCGGCTGCAATGGTTTAACTTAAATCAAAACCAGCTCACCGCTCTGCCTATAGAAATAGGCCAATTGTCTCAGCTGGCACGGCTTTACTTAAATCAAAACCACCTCACCAGTCTTCCTGCAGAAATCGGGCAGCTGTCTGAGCTGCAAAAGCTTTACTTAAATCAAAACCAGCTCACCAGTCTTCCTGCAGAAATCGGGCAGCTGTCTGAGCTGCAAAAGCTTTGCTTAAATCAAAACCAGCTCACCAGTCTGCCTGCAGAAATCGGGCAGCTGTCTCAGCTGCAAAGGCTTGATTTAAGCCAAAACCAGCTCACCAGTCTTCCTGCAGAAATCGGGCAGCTGCCTGATCTGCAAACGCTTGAATTAGCGGAAAATCCTTTAAAAGATATTGCAGAAAAAATAAGACAGTGTTTTCAATTGTAGAATGGCCGTAAGTACTTTTTAAGCTGGGATGAGCTAAAATGAAATAAAAACTTTTAGCCATCTTATCTTTAAACAAGTCATCCGCTTTCCTTCACGCAACTAAGTAAGCTTAAACTGACCTACGCATTTATAACGACAATAAGTTTTTCTCTTTTTCTGCAGGGTGTTATGGCTGGGAGGACAACTTTCCTTGACAGGAAGAAACTGGCGTATTGTGTTCCATCACGCGATAGAAGAAGTAAAACATTGCACCAAAAAGAGCCCTTTTACTCAAATAAGGCAAAGAATCCATCTCATTCTTTTAGCCCAACTAAAATTGCCGCGTCACTTAATCCCCAAAAGCTGTGGCTGCTCCTAAATGCTTAGAAGGTCTCCCCCCTTCCTTGAATCTATCTGAAATAAAAGCTCTCATAGACCAGCTGTGAGTTGTTTTCATTGATAAGGATACGAATTGGTTTGACTTGCTTTTTTAATTTTTTTATATTGCCTTTGAAAAATAAAAATGCTAAAAAAGTTATCACTACCCAAGGAAATAAAATGCATCCTATCTCATCCACATCTATTGAAAGCTTGCCCAATGAATTGCTACTTCCTATCTTAGAGGCTTGCGCAGTTCCTTCCTTATTTAGCGTCTGTAAAAGATGGCATCATCTGCTGGCTTCTGAAGTGATGCCTTCTCTTTATAAAAAAATCGGTAAAGTACATGCTTCCCAAGGGGATATTAGCAAGCAGGCTTTTATTGTAGATAGGATTTATAAGCTGGATGATAGGCTTTCTGAAGGAGAAAAAGCTAAGGCAATCTTCAAGGAGGCCTTTACTCTAGCTAAATCCCTTGCTCCTGCGGAGCTAGAATTTAAATGGAAAACCCAGGAAAAAAGGTGTTTTACTCTGGCTAATTACTCTTCTTATCTCTTAAATATTAATCGCCTTTTACTTTGGAAAAAACTTCCTGGTGGGGAAGAATACTTGAGCCGAGAAGAAATTAAGTATTTACCTTTAGAAAAACAAGGAGAGCTTCTTAGAGATTGGATGGAAGAAAATTGTAAAAGCATCCTGGCTTTAGATTTACCTAAAGCAGGCTTGACTTACTTACCCCCAGAAATAGGCCAATTGTCTCAGCTGACAAAGCTTAAGTTAAGCCAGAACCAGCTCACCAGTCTGCCTGTAGAAATCGGGCAATTGTCTCAGCTGCAAGGGCTTTACTTAAATCAAAACCGGCTTACCAGCCTTCCTGCAGAAATCGGGCAGCTGTCTCAGCTGCAAAGGCTTGACTTAAATCAAAACCAGCTCACCGCTCTGCCTGCAGAAATCGGGCAGCTGTCTCAGCTGCAATGGTTTTACTTAAATCAAAACCGGCTTACCAGCCTGCCTGCAGAAATAGGGCAGTTGTCTAATCTGCTACAGCTTGATTTAAGGCAAAACCAGCTCACCGCTCTGCCTGCAGAAATCGGGCAGTTGTCTAATCTGCTACAGCTTGATTTAAGGCAAAACCAGCTCACCTCTCTGCCTGCAGAAATCGGGCAGCTGTCTCAGCTGCAAAGGCTTGAATTAAATCAAAACCAGCTCACCGCTCTGCCTACAGAAATCGGGCAGCTGTCTCAGCTGCAAAGGCTTGACTTAAATCAAAACCAGCTCACCAGTCTGCCTGTAGAAATCGGGCAATTGTCTCAGCTGCAAGGGCTTTACTTAAATCAAAACCGGCTTACCAGCCTGCCTGCAGAAATAGGTCAATTGTCTCAGCTGCAATGGTTTTACTTAAATCAAAACCAGCTCACCGCTCTGCCTGCAGAAATTGGGCAGCTGTCTAAGCTGCAAAGGCTTGAATTAAATCAAAACCAGCTCACCGCTCTGCCTACAGAAATCGGGCAGCTGTCTCAGCTGCAAGGGCTTTACTTAAATCAAAACCAGCTCACCGCTCTGCCTGCCGAAATCGGGCAGCTGCTTCAGCTGCGAGTGCTTGAATTAAATCAAAACCAGCTCACCGCTCTGTTTACAGAAATAGGTCAATTGTCTCAGCTGGCACGGCTTTACTTAAATCAAAACCAGCTCTCCAGTCTTCCTGTAAAAATCGGGCAGCTGTCTGAGCTGCAAACGCTTCACTTACATCAAAACCAACTCACCAGTCTGCCTGCAGAAATCGGGCAATTGTCTAAGCTGCAATGGTTTAACTTAAGCCAAAACCAGTTCACTAGCCTTCCTGCAGAAATCGGGCAGCTGTCTCAGCTGCAAAGGCTTGAATTAAATCAAAACCAGCTCACCGCTCTTCCTGCAGAAATAGGTCAATTGTCTGAGCTGCAATGGCTTGAATTAAATCAAAACCAGCTCACCAGCCTTCCTGAAGAAATCGGGCGGCTGTCTGATCTACAAACGATTGAACTAGCGGAAAATCCTTTGAATGATATCGCCGAAAAAATAAGGCAGCGTTTTCAATTGTAGAATGGTTGTAAGTACTT
>NZ_JSDQ01000020.1:0-1334 GCF_000813665.1 Neochlamydia sp. EPS4
TCACCGCTCTGCCTAGAGAAATCGGGGAGATGTCTCAGGTGCAAACGCTTTACTTATATCAAAACCAGCTCACCAGCCTTCCTACAGAAACAGGTAAATTGTCACAGTTGGCACGGCTTAACTTAAATCAAAATCAGCTCACCGCTCTGCCTATAGAAATAGGCCAATTGTCTCAGTTGCAATCGCTTCATTTAAGCCAAAACCAGCTCACCAGTCTTCCTGCAGAAATCGGGCAGCTGTCTGAGCTGACACACCTTTACTTAAATCAAAACCAGCTCACCGCTCTGCCTGCAGAAATCGGGCAGCTGCCTAAGCTGCGAGGGCTTTACTTAAATCAAAACCAGCTCACCAGCCTGCCTGCAGAAATAGGGCAATTGTCTCAGCTGCGAGGGCTTGAATTAGATCAAAACCAGCTCACCAGCCTTCCTACAGAAATTGGGCAGCTGTCTGGGCTGACACATCTTTACTTAAATCAAAATCAGCTCACCGCTCTTCCTGTAGAAATCGGGCAGCTGTCTCAGTTGCAAGAGCTTTACTTAAATCAAAACCAGCTCACCAGTCTGCCTACAGAAATCGGGCAATTGTCTCAGCTGCAATGGCTTTTTCTTAAATCAAAACCAGCTCACCAGCCTGCCTGCAGAAATATGCCAGTTATCTCAGCTGCTAAATCTTGATTTAAGCCACAACCAGCTCACCGCTCTGCCTGTAGAAATCGGGCAGCTGCCTAAGCTGCAAAACCTTTACTTAAGCCAAAACCAGCTCGCCAGTCTGCCTGTAGAAGCGGTAGAAGAATTAAAACACCACATCAAAAAGAGCCGTTTTTCTCAAATAAGGCAAAGAAAAGAATCAATCTTATTCTTTTAGCCAAACCAAGATTGCCGCGTCACTTAATCCCCAAAACCCGTGGCTGCTCCTGAATGCTTGGAAGGTTTCCTTCCTTTCCTTGAATCTATCTGAAAAAAGAAGTAGTTGTAACTCATCTGTGAGTTGTTTTTCCTTGATAAGGATACGAATTGTTTTGACTTGCTTTTTTAATTTTTATACATTGTCTTTAAAAAATAAAAATACTGAAAAGTTATCACTATCCAAGGAAATAAAATGCATCCTATCTCCTCGACATCTATTGAAAGCTTGCCCAATGAATTGCTGCTCCCTATCTTAGAGGCTTGCGTAGTTCCTTCCTTATTTAGCGTCTGTAAAAGATGGCATCATCTGCTGGCTTCTGAAGTAATGCCTTCTCTTTATAAAAAAATAGCCCAGCTTCATTTCCCCAGGAAGAATACCACCACCCAGCGAACTCTTATGTTAGCTAAAGTTTATCAACTCAATCCTGC
>NZ_JSDQ01000021.1:0-3059 GCF_000813665.1 Neochlamydia sp. EPS4
GGGTTGAAGAAAATTGTAAAAACATCACGGTTCTAGATTTAGCTAGAGTAGGCTTGACTTATTTACCCCCAGAAATATGCCAGTTATCTCGGCTGCAAACGCTTGACTTAAACCAAAACCAGCTCACCAGCCTGCCTCCAAAAATTGGACAGCTGTCCCAGCTGCAAACGCTTGACTTAAATCAAAACCAGCTCACGAGCGTTCCTGTAGAAATCGGGCAGCTGTCTCAGCTACAATGGCTTTACTTAAATCAAAACCAGCTCACCAGCCTTCCTGCAGAAATCGGACAGATGTCTCAGCTGCGATGGCTTGATTCAAGCCAAAACAAGCTCGCCGCTCTGCCTGCAGAAATTGGGCAGCTGTCTAAGCTGCAATGGCTTCACTTAAATCAAAACCAGCTCACTAGTCTTCCTGCAGAAATTGAGCAGCTGTCTAAGCTGCAAACGCTTGACTTAAATCAAAACCAGCTCACCGCTCTGCCTGCAGAAATAGGTCAATTGTCTCAGCTGCAATATCTTTACTTAAATCAAAACCAACTCACCAGCCTTCCTAAAGAAATCGAGCAGCTGTCTAATCTGTATGAGCTTGACTTAAATCAAAACCAGCTCACCAGCCTTCCTGTAGAAGTTGGGCAACTGTCTCAACTACGAGTGCTTGACTTAAATCAAAACCAGCTCACCGCTCTGCCTATAGAAATAGGCCAATTGTCTCAGCTGGCACGGCTTTACTTAAATCAAAACCAGCTCACCAGTCTTCCTGCAGAAATCGGGCAGCTGTCTGAGCTGCAAACGCTTTACTTAAATCAAAACCAGCTCACCAGTCTTCCTGCAGAAATCGGGCAATTGTCTCAGCTGCAATGGTTTTACTTAAATCAAAACCAGATCACCGCTCTGCCTATAGAAATAGGCCAATTGTCTAAGCTGGCACGGCTTTACTTAAATCAAAACCACCTTACGGCTCTGCCTGCAGAAATCGGGCAGCTGTCTGAGCTGCAATATCTTGACTTAAATCAAAACCAGCTCACCGCTCTGCCTACAGAAATTGAGCAGCTCTCTCAGCTGCAAGCGCTTGAGTTAAATCAAAGCCAGCTTACCAGTCTACCTGCGGAAATCGGGCAACTGTCTAAGCTGACACGGCTCGACTTAAATCAAAACCAGCTCACCGCCCTGCCTATAGAAATAGGCAAATTGTCTCAGCTGCAAAGGCTTTACTTAAATCAAAACCAACTCACCACTCTGCCTACAGAAATTGGGCAGCTGTCTGAGCTGCAAACGCTTTACCTAAATCAAAACCAACTCACCACTCTGCCTACAGAAATTGGGCAGCTGTCTGAGCTGCAAACGCTTTACTTAAATCAAAACCAGCTCACCATTCTGCCAGCAGAAATCGGGCAACTGTTTAAGCTACGAACGCTTGAATTAGCGGAAAATCCTCTGAAGCATATCGCCGAAAAAATAAGGGAGCGTTTTCAATTGTAGAATAACAAGTACTTTTTAATTTGGCGTGAGCTAAAATGAAATAAGAAACTTTTAAACATCTTATCTTTAAACAAGTAATCCGCTTTTCTTTCCGCAACTAAGCAAGTTTAAACTATCCTACACATTTATAACGACAAGAAGTTTTTCTCTTTTTCTGCAGAGTGTTATGTATGGAAGAATAACTTTTTTTGACAGGGAGAAACTAGTGTATTGTACTCCATCATTCGGTAGAAATATTAAAACAAGGCACCAAAAAGAGCCGTTTTTCTCAAATAAGGCAAAGAATCAATCTCATTCTTTTAGCCACACCAAAATTGCCGTGTCACTTAATCCCCAAAACCTGTGGCTACTCCTAAATACTTGGAAGCCCCTCCTTTCCTTAAATCTATCTGAAAAAAAAAAGCGAGGTAGATTATCTGTGAGTTGTTTTTCATTAATAAGAGCACGAATTCGTTTGACTTGTTTTTTTAATTTTTTTATATTGTCTTTAAAAAATAAAATGCTAAAAAGTTATCACTACCACAGGAAATAAAATGCACCCTATCTCTTCGGCATCTATTGAAAGTTTGCCCAATGAATTGCTACTCCCTATCTTAGAGGCTCGCGTAGTTCCTTCCTTATTTGGCGTCTGTAAAAGATGGCATCATCTGCTGGCTTCTGAAGTCATGCCCCCTCTTTATAAGCAAATAGGTAAAGTGCATGTTCCTCAAGGAAATGTTAAGGAGCAGGCTCTTATTGTAGATAGGATTTATAAGCTAGAAGAAAAGCTTTCTGAAACAGCAAAGGTAAATGCAATCTTTAGGCGAATCTTTACTTTAGCCAAGTCTCTTTCAGCTTTAGAATTTAAAGAGAAAACAGAAGAAAAAAGAGGCTTAACTCTGGCTAATTACTCTTCTTATCTCTTAAATATTAATCGCCTTTTACTTTGGAAAATGCTTCCTGGTGGGGAAGAATACTTGAGCCGAGAAAAAATTAAGCACTTGCCTCTAGAGAAAAAAGGAGAGCTTCTTAGAGATTGGATTGAAAAAAATTGTAAAAACATCAAGGTTTTAAATTTAACTAAAGCAGGCTTGACTTACTTACCCCCAGAAATAGGTCAATTGTCTCAATTGCAAGAGCTTTACTTAAATCAAAACCAGCTCACCACTCTGCCTACAGAAATAGGTCAATTGTCACAGTTAGCACGGCTTAACTTAAATCAAAATCAGCTCACCGCTCTACCTATAGAAATAGGCCAATTGTCTCAGTTGCAATCGCTTGACTTAAAAGAAAGCCAGATCACCGCTCTGCCTACAGAAATCGGGCAGCTGTCTGAGCTGACACACCTTTACTTAAATCAAAACCAGCTCACCGCTCTGCCTGCAAAAATCGGGCAGCTGTCTAAGCTGCAATGGCTTTACTTAAATCAAAACCAGCTCACCAGCCTTCCTGCTCAAATCGGGCAGTTGTCTCAGCTGCAAACGCTTGATTTAAATCAAAACCAGCTCACCGCTCTGCCTGCAGCAATCGGACAGCTGTCAGAGCTGACACGCCTTTACTTAAATCAAAACCAGCTCACCGCTCTGCCTGCAGAAATAGGGC
>NZ_JSDQ01000022.1:0-13116 GCF_000813665.1 Neochlamydia sp. EPS4
AGCTCACCGCTCTGCTTACGGAAATCGGGCAGCTGTCTAAGCTACAATGGCTTGACTTAAATCAAAACCAGCTCACCAGCCTTCCTGCTCAAATCGGGCAGTTGTCTCAGCTACAATGGCTTTACTTAAATCAAAACCAACTCGCCGCTCTGCCTGCAGAAATCGGGCAGCTGTCTAAGCTGACAAGACTTGAATTAAATCAAAACCAGATCGCCGCTCTGCCTGTAGAAATCGGGCAGCTGTCTAAGCTGCAATGGCTTGAATTAAATCAAAACCAGCTCACCAGCCTTCCTGCAGAAACAGGTCAATTGCCTCAGTTGCAATGGCTTTACTTAAATCAAAACCAACTCACCAGCCTTCCTGCAGAAATAGGTCAATTGTCTCAGCTACAATTGCTTTACTTAAATCAAAACCAGCTCACCGCTCTGCCTGCAGAAATCGGGCAGCTGTCTAAGCTGCAAACCCTTGAATTAGCAGAAAATCCTTTGAAGGATATTGCAGAAAAAATAAGGCAGCGTTTTCAATTGTAGAATGGTCGTAAGCACTTTTTAGATTGAGGTGGGCTAAAATAAAATAAAAAACTTTTAGCCATCTTATCTTTAAAGAAGCAATCAGCTTTTCTTCCTACGACTAAGAAGTTGTCCTGAAACCTATTCTCTCCTTAACACAATTCTAAACAAGGTTCTTATAAAGAATGGTATCCTACAAGAGTACTTAAAAGTAACTATTTCTATAAAAATGAGCAATTAGATGGAAAACAAGAAGAATTTCATAAGAATAGCCAGCTTGAGCTTTGTATACATTCTGCAAACCAACAAATTCTAATGATAGTGCCTTGATAAGTGCTGCTCATAAAGTCGAGCATAATGAGATAGCCTATCTATAATCTTATCTGTTTTTTGTGTGAACATTATAAACAAAAAGAGATAGTCAATTTAATGGAGCTTTCTTTGGAAGAGGAAAAACGTATGGGAGAAAAACTTTTGGAAATAGCCCGGCGTGATATTAAGCTGCCAGCCTCCCCCCCCTTAGTTAATCATCGTTTTGCCTAACCTAGAAATATTTGGGTATAACTGATAGAGAGGACGCATACAGATTTAAAAAGCTGGTCGTTTAAATGTGGAATGTAAGTCTTCCTCAGCAAAGAAGCTTAAAAAAACAAATTTTTTTAATTAGAGCAATCTAGGTAGCACTTATAATGCAATTTTCATTATAGCTTATAAAACTCTTATCCCACACAATTCTTATAATGAGACCTTTAACCAAATTTTTTGCCAAAGTAAATGATCAAAAACTAAAATCTGAGAACCAATTAAGCTAGCCATTTTTCTAAAGAGCAGAGATAGGACCTCTAAAATATCACGAAAATAAATACTTAACGTAAAGTTATAGGAGTTACTCTACTCTAATAATGTATATAAGATTCACTTAATGTATATAAGATTTGCTAGCTGTCTCTTTGCTGTTGGATATTAGATAAGCTAGCCGAATCTGAGGGTGATTTCAAGCTGGCATAATAGTGCAAGAGTATACTTTGCGCTAATTTTTCCGTTGGAACATCCATTTCGCTTTTATCTTCCCAAAAATATCCCTGTTGCTGCAAGCCATGCACGAAATAAAATTGTTTAAAGGCTTTAGTAAATACTTCTTTATTTCCACTGGGGTAAACTCTCCAGCCCACGCGATGTAAATTTTTAAACTCTGAAGAGACGGTAATACCTGTGATAGTTAATTTTTCTAGCATTTTCTGATCAAGGATATTGACCTCCTTTCGGGGAATCAATTCAGCTACAACTGAATGTGTAAGAGGATGCATAAAACATTTAATCATTTTTTTACCTTGATTTAGAAGTTATTAATTTAAATATTCTTCTTCATAGCGCGTCTGAACATTCTTTATCACCTCGCGTATAGGAGCTTGTTCCTATAAAGCTGTATTTAACTCTTCTGCCACGATCTTTATCCGCTCAATTTGTTGCTCGAGGTCCACCATTTTTCTTCCATAAGGCATGCATACTCATTTCATGTTTCACTTGAGAGCAATCCTGCTACTTTTGCTTAAAAAAATTCTTCCAAAAGAGAAAGCAAAAATGTTAAGCGAAAGAGAGGGAAATGAGTAAATGCGGCGCGCCTCTTCATAAAGCCAGAGGGAGTTAATGAGGCTAGTCAAATAGGCCTATGTTCGCTCGTTTTTCGGTTAGACATGCTAACTTCTATGAGAATTTTTTCTCTGCGTTTTGTTTAAACTAATTTTTTGTCATAAAAGATATAACAGATAAGTAGGCAGCTACATTTAGAAGGCTAAAATTAAAGAAGATCCTAAAAGGACTAGCTAGCATACTATTCCCTTTATTACTTAATTCCAAAACTTTATAATAGCATCTACTTTCTTTAAATTATTATTTTATGACTTTTATATGATCCGCCCGTTAATCTTTATCTGGTTAGCGCACTTTCTCGTAGATTTTATGATAGGGATATGGGCTATGTATAAAACATTGGCTCATTTAGACTTATTTCTTGCTGGTACTATCTCGGCTGTAGGAGCTTTCTTCGGGGAAGGGATGCAAATATTTTTCGGACCTTTGAGCGACCGAGGATGGCGTAAGCAGCTTATCTGCTTGGGCGTCTTATTTACTGCTGCCAACACCTTTTTAGCTTACTCCACAAATTATTGGATACTTTTATTGATTTATTCTATCACGTGTGTAGGATCAGGGGCTTTTCATCCTGCAGCGACTAGCTTAGCTGGAGCTTTAACGCCTCATCGCAAAGCAATGGTAATTGCTATCTTTGCTTCTGGAGGAGCCTTAGGGCTTGCAAGCAGCCAAATCATCTACACTTACTTTCATTCTGTTTTACATGGTGCCACGGCCATTTTAATCCTACCAGCCATTCTTTTAGTACTTACCTCATTTTATGGCCTGCAGGGCATCCAAAGCTTTACCCCTATTCACTCCGCCCATGAAGTTAACCTCAAAGCCCTTTTTAGGATGTTCAAAAATCGCAATCTAAGGCTTTTATATATCGCACAAGTCTGCAATCAAACGCTTTTTTGGGCTACCATTTTTCTTCTGCCTGACACTTTGATATGCAAAGGTTACAACGCTTGGATTTGCCATGGTGGCGGCCATCTTTTTCTCATTTTAGGAGGAGCTGTAATGATGATCCCGGCAGGTTATATATCTGATCGATATTCGCCTAAAAGAGTTATCCTGTGGGCTACAGTGGCTGCTATGATAGCTTTTTATATATTTTTGCTTTATCCTACTTTTGACAATATAACGTTTGTGGCTTTAATTTTTTTATTAGGGGCTTTTTTCGCCACTGTTAATTCAGTATTGATCGCTTTTGGCCATTGGTTGGTCCCTGAAAGTCCAGGCATGGTAAGTGCTTTCTTGATGGGCATGGCGTGGTGTGTATCGGAAGGCTTAGGACAAGGCGGGGGAGGCTTAATGACTAGATTTTTTAATGAGCATGCCCCCGTCTATGCTTTAAGCATCCTAGGTGTTTTTTTTATTATAGGAATAATGGCTACTTTATGGTTGCCAGATTTAGAAAAAAATGAGATTAAAGAGCAGTTAAATTAAAAAATGTTTTCATTTAAGGTATTTCATGTATTTTTGGCGCCTTAATATATTTCTTGTTATCCTCAGTATCTTTACTAAAGGCTTTAGCGAGGATAAACCCCAACACCAAGCTGGTGAGCTTCCCATTACAGAAGCTGTAATCACGACTTTAAAAGAACGTCAACCCAATTGGCGCCTGGAAATTATCGATCATCATCCGGATGGTACCCCTAAAATTATCTTATATTACGAGCCCTCTGGCGAAAGTAAAGAAGGGATTCCGGTCAAAGAAATACGCTTTAGAAAAAATGCTAATCCTGAAAGAGAGGCTGATTTGCTCTATTTAGATAAACGTCCTGTTTATCATGGCCCTCAGCTATTTTTTAATGAAGATGGTTCCATTCAAAAGATTGTTTTTTATGATAAGGGTAAGCTTCATGGGCCCGTCAGAACCTATTTTCCTAATGGCTTAATAGAAAGCGTTCATTATATGAAACAAGATGTTAAGCATGGCCCGTTAGAGATTCGTTACTCTAATGGAGAAATAGCAGGAAAAGGCTTTTATAAAAATGATCAACTTAGTGGCCCATATGAAACTTTTTATCCTAATAAAGTAAGAGCTTCTCTTATTCATTATCAACAAGGGCTAAGACACGGACTTACCCAAGAATGGTATGAGGATGGCTCTTTAAAAGCAGAAGTCTATTATCATTTAGGGCTGCTTGATAATGGAAAAACTGTTCCTGCCCTCCATCTATATTATCCCAATCGTATGACAAAAGAGTTTCAAGATTTTTTATATGGGCAGCCTAACGGCCAGCATGTAAAATATCATCCTAATGGCAAAGAGAGCTACAGAGCTAGCTATACTTTAGGAAAAAAAGAAGGCTTAGAGCAATTTTTTAATGAGAACGGCCAGCTAATAGGCCAAGGAAGATTTATTCAAGGTACTCCGACAGGGCTGCACTTTCTCAACCATCCTAATGGTAAAGTAGCTAAATCCGCACATTATGACCCCAACGGGTATTTACTTGAGCCCATCTTAGAGTTGGACGATAGTGGCAATAAGCTTGCTGAATATAGGCTTATCCATGGAAATTACGAAGGTTCCTATAAGGAATGGTACCCCACAGGAGTACTTAAAAGTAGCTATTTCTATAGAAACGGGCAATTAGATGGAAAACAAGAAGAGTTTCATAAAAATAGCCAGCCTAAGCTTCGTATAACCTATGCAAACCATCAAAAAACTGGCTTGCTTGAAGAATGGTTTGAGAATGGCCACCCTTCTCTAAAGGAAAGCTATAAAGAAAATATGAAGGATGGCCCTAGTCAAGCATGGCATTCTAATGGAAAGCTCAATATTCAAGCCTGTTATCTTAAAGGGGCCCTGCATGGGATCTATGAAGAATGGTTTCCCAATGGCCAACTTAAAAACCGCACTGGCTATTCTCATGGCCAGCAACAAGGCGACTCTCGTCGCTGGAATGAAGAAGGCACACTTTTATATGAAGCATCCTTTGATCAAAACCTCCCTACCCATAAAGTTCAAGAGTGGCATAATAAAGGTCAGCTCAAACGCATCAGCTTCTATCAAAACGGCAGATTACACGGCAAAGAAGAAACATTTTGGCCTAATGGGCAAAAAGCTAGCCAGCTAAACTACCAACATGGAAAAATTGAGGGCACTTCCTTCACTTGGTATGAGGATGGCTCGCTTCATCAAGAATACACTTATCAACAAGGTTTGCGAACAGGACCTGCGCGTGAGCTTTATCCTATGGATGCCATAACGAGTCAACAAAGCCCTTCCCACCTGTTAAATTATCTCGAAGGAAAGATGCATGGAGAACAAAAAAGCTTTTATAAAAATGGTCAGCCTCAAGCCGTATTAACATATGATCATGGCATCCTTCATGGCCTTAAAGCCTTATGGAATCAAGAGGGTACTCTTATCGAGCAAGGCTATTACCAACATGGTAATCTAGAAGGCCCTTATCAAGCTCGTAAGCCAAATGGCCTGATAGTAAAGTCTCATTACCAAAATAATCGTTTGGAAGGCCTGCATCAAATTTTTTATCCTTCTCGTGATACTGACCCTCAAGTTAAAGCTCTAGAGGCTCACTATGTAAATGGACTTCTTGAAGGTGAGCTGGCAGAATATAATGAAGCTGGCAATAAAATCAGCAGTACCTCTTATCATCAAGGCGTTCGTGACGGAATGAGTACCACCTACTACGAGGATGGCAAGACTCACCTTACCTTGTCTTACAAAAACGATATTTTGCAAGGCCCCCTTCTTGAATACTTTCCCAATGGAAAAATTTGTCGTAAAGAAGATTACATTCAGGGGCAAAAAAATGGAGAAGTTCTATTTTATCATGAAAATGAGCAACTTGCTTCACGCGGCACCTACCAAAGCGGAAAAAAAGAAGGCCTTTTTCAATATTGGAATAATAGAGGAGTTCTCTACTTTGAAGCAGAATATAAAAATGATTTACGTCATGGCAAGTTTAATAAATATGATCAGAGAGGCCATCCAAGAGTTTTGCAAACTTACCAAGATGATAAACTGATGGATAAAAAAAAGCTCGATGAAGAGATCAATAATTAGATAAATCTTTTTGCCGTCACTATGTAAGTAAGGTTTATTAACCGTTAGAAGTTTATGAAAATTATATTTTTCTAACGCTCTCTTCTAGAAAAAGGTCTTACGAACCACCAATCGAATAGCCAAAAAGTTCGGATTTCATAAGCCGTGGATTTTTGAGAGTGTTCGAGATCTGAATAGCTGCCCTGGACCTTTAGATTGATAGTGCGTCCCCAAAGATTACACCTTTAAAGCTACATGATAGGGGTATTGGTACTTTATTAAACCTTTTAAGAAAAAAAGCTAAAAGAGAACTTCCTACCCCTTTGAAAAATAGCTTAAGAAAAAAATATTTTTTAATACTTAGTTATTTGAAAATTAATCATTTAAATGTTATAATGTTTTTTTAATCTTTGTAAGATCGAAGCTTTGATTAAAGGCTATCTGTCGTCAACTTTTTACTTTTTACATTTGTCTCTACTGTGATATCCTCTTAGCAAGTTATAAGGAGAATTTAATGGCTACACAAGAAGCATTTAGGGGTCAATCCGATTATAAATACGGATTTTCAACTGCGGTTGAAATGGATAGCTTACCTAAAGGGCTCAATGAGATGACTATACGTGCCATCTCAGCAAAAAAAGATGAACCTCAATTTTTGCTAGATTTTCGTCTTAAAGCCTACCGCTTATGGCTTGAATCTACCCCACCCGTTTGGCCTAATCTCCACTATCCTCCTATTGATTTTCAAAATATTTGCTATTACTCTGCTCCTAAGACTAAGGCTAAGTATAATAGCTTAGATGAAGTAGACCCAGAGATTTTACGTACTTTTGAAAGATTAGGGATTCCTTTGGATGAACAAAAGAGATTAACGAATGTCGCGGTCGATATGGTTTTTGATTCCGTTTCGATTGGGACCACTTTTAAGAAAAATTTAGAGGAGGCAGGAGTGGTTCTTTGCTCGATCTCTGAAGCCATTAACCTTTACCCTGATCTTGTAAAAAAATATTTAGGCAGTGTCGTTCCTATTGGTGATAATTTTTATGCTACCTTAAACTCTGCTGTGTTTACTGATGGCTCTTTTGTTTACATTCCTAAAGGCGTTAAGTGCCCCATGGAACTTTCTACCTATTTTCGCATTAACGATAAAGAAAGCGGCCAATTTGAACGCACCCTTATCATTGCCGAAGAAGGCTCATCTGTGAGCTATTTAGAAGGGTGCACAGCGCCTGCTTATGACAATAATCAGCTCCATGCTGCGGTAGTAGAGCTTGTTGCTTTAGATCATGCGGAAATTAAATACTCTACCGTTCAAAACTGGTATGCAGGTAATCCAAAAACTGGAGCAGGTGGAATTTATAATTTTGTAACTAAGCGAGGCCGCTGCGCAGGTATTTCGTCTAAAATTTCATGGACTCAAGTAGAAGTGGGAGCTGCTATTACCTGGAAATATCCTAGCTGCATTCTGCAAGGTGATCATTCCGTAGGGGAATTTTACTCGGTAGCCCTGACTAATCATCATATGCAGGCTGATACAGGAACAAAAATGATTCATCTAGGAAAAAACACCCGTTCAACCATAGTTTCTAAAGGAATCTCAGCCGATACCTCTCACAACAGTTACCGTGGCTTAGTTAAAATTGTGCCCAGAGCCCATGGAGCTCGTAACTATACGCAATGCGACTCTATGTTAGTAGGAGATCAATGCTCCGCTAACACTTTTCCTTATATTGAGGTAGGCAACTCTTCTAGCCAAGTGGAACATGAAGCCTCTACCTCTAAAATGAATGAAGAGCAACTTTTTTATATGAGAAGCCGCGGCCTTTCTCAAGAAGATGCTGTCAATATGATCGTTAACGGCTTTTGTAAAGACGTGATTAAAGAGTTACCTCTTGAGTTTGCTGCAGAGGCTCAAAAATTGCTAACATTAAAACTTGAAAATTCGGTTGGATAATTATTCATGACTCACCTTCCACAAGCGCTTATAGAAATTAAAAATCTTCATGCCAATGTAGAAAACAAGCCTATTTTAAAAGGATTAAACTTAACTGTGCAAGCCGGTGAAATTCATGCCATCATGGGTCCTAATGGTGCAGGAAAATCTACCCTCGCAAAAATTCTAGCGGGCCATCCGGCTTATGAAATTACTTCTGGAGAGATTTTATTCAAAGGCCAAAATATAGTGGAATTGGCACCAGAAGATAGAGCTCATGCAGGAATTTTTATGAGCTTTCAATATCCTTTGGAAATTCCTGGGGTTAGCAATCTGCAGTTCTTACATGCTTCTTATAATTCTGTATTGAAAGCCAAAGGCGCTCCTGAAATGCCTTTAGTAGAGTTTGAGAAATCTCTTGATGAGATTATGAAACGTATGGAAATTAAAACGGAATTTAAAGAACGTAGCCTGAATGAAGGCTTTTCTGGCGGAGAAAAAAAACGTAATGAAATCTTACAAATGGCTGTTTTACAGCCTGCTCTTGCGATCTTAGACGAGACTGACTCAGGGCTTGATATTGATGCCATGCGTATTGTGGCTCGAGGCGTCAATCAACTGATGAATCCTCAGATGGGCCTAATTCTTATCACTCACTATCAACGGCTTCTTGACTATATTAAACCTAACGTCGTCCATGTCATGGTGGAAGGAAAGATAGTGCAATCAGGTGGTCCTGAATTAGCCCACCAGCTAGAAGATAAAGGGTACGATTGGTTAGTGCCAACTCCTCAAAGCGAGGCCCTACGATGATCACGGAGAACTATACCGATCAACAAGCTTTTCAGCAGATGCTTCAAAAGATGTATGTGGGCGCTCTTGAAGAAAAAGATCCTACACGAAAGCTTAAAGAAAAAGCCTGGCTGCGTTTTTTAGAAATAGGTTTACCCACTCGCCAATCTGAAGTTTTTCAATATCTACGTTTAAGAAATCTTTATATACAAGCCTTTGAGACCGCCCACGGTATCCCCTTATCTGCTGATTCTATTGCACCGCACATCTTGCCCGAATGCTCGGGCTCTGTTTTAGTAATGATTAATGGAGATTATTATCCAGAGTTATCTAATTTGTCTGCTCTTCCTAAAAGAATGGTCATTCTACCTTTAAAGGAAGCTTGGCGGACTTATGGAAGCTTTCTAAACAATCAATGGAATAAACTGCTCATAGAAGAAAAGGATCCTTTTGCTATTCTTAATGCGGCGCTGCATCGTCAGGGAATCTTTATCTATGCTCCCCCTAAAACTCTGGCAGATGTCCCTTTGCAGCTATTACATTTTAATAGTCATGAGCCCGACCTTTCTCTATGGACGAACCCGAGAATCCAAGGCTTCATAGGGGCGCACTCCCAGCTGGATTTAATTGCCACCCACGTGGATGGACCAGGAAAACAATTTTTATCCAATCTTTCTATTGAATTGGCAATGGATGAAGAATCCCACCTACGCTACTTCCAAGTTCCTTTTGAAATATTAAATAAGCATTGGTATTTTGAAGCTTTTCGCGCTAGCCTCAAAAAAGGTAGTACCTTCAAATCTGTTTTGGCTAGCAAAGGCTCTACTTCTTTAAGGAATGACTATCGAGTAGTTCTCGCCGGGGAAAATGCAGAGGCTAGCTTAAATGGCCTTTGGATGCTTTCTGATCAAGCAGAAGCCCACGCAAATATTTTAGTAGAACATCAAGCCCCATACTGCCGCTCCATGCAGCTTTTTAAAAGTGTTTTAAACGATGCTAGCCATTCTAGCTTTGAAGGCAAAATTTTAGTACACCAAGCTGCCCAAAAGACCCAAGCTTTTCAGCTGAATAGTAACTTACTTCTTAGTGATAAAGCTAAAGCCGATAGTAAGCCTAACCTTGAAATATTTGCAGATGATGTTAAGGCTTCTCATGGAGCTACCATGGGACAGCTTGATCAGGAACAGCTTTTTTACTTAAGGACGCGGGGGTATTCTGAAAAAGCAGCTAAAAATCTTTTAGTCTACGGCTTTTGTAAAGAAATCATTGAGATGATCCCCTACCCTTCTCTTATGAAAGCCATTAATAAGCAAGCCTATCGATACCTTATGCAGGAGCCAGGCGATGAAACCAGCTTCTTTTGATGTGGGAAAAATTAGGAAAGATTTTCCCATGCTTGCTAAAACAATGCATGGAAAACCGCTCATCTATTTTGATTCTTCCGCTACAGCTCAAAAGCCGCAGTGCATGATTGATTCCATCCAAGATTTTTACCAAAATCATTACAGTACTGTTCACCGAACCATTTACGAATCTTCTCTTTTGGCTACTAAAAAATATCAGGAAGCCCGCGAGAAAGTTCAAAAGCTTCTGAATGCCTCAAAAATCGAAGAGATTATCTTTACGCGCGGCACCACAGACTCCATCAATTTAGTGGCTTATTCTTTTGGAAAAGCCTTTATCAAACCTGGGGATGAGATTATTTTAACGCAGATTGAACATCATGCCAATATCGTTCCCTGGCAGATGATGTGTGAAGATAGAAAAGCTGTCCTAAGATTTATCCCCCTCGACAGCCAAGGAAATTTAAAACTCGAAGAGTTTGCTAAGCTTTTAAATTCTAAAACTAGGCTAGTCGCTTTAACGCACGTTTCTAATGCCATTGGCACTATCAATCCCGTCCACGAGATGATTCAAATGGCTCATGCCTATGGAAGTAAAGTACTGGTGGATGGCGCGCAAGCTGTTCCACATATGAAAGTAGATGTCCAAGCCTTAAACGCAGATTTTTACGCTTTCTCAGGCCATAAGCTATATGGACCTACAGGAATAGGAATTTTATATGGCAAAGCAGAGCTTCTCAATCAAATGCCACCTTATCAAGGAGGCGGCGATATGATTGATAAGGTCGATTGGGAAGGAACTACCTATAATGTGCTACCTTTAAAGTTTGAAGCAGGCACACCCCTTATCGCGGAAGTGATTGGTTTAGGCACTGCTATTGATTATATCAACACGATCGGCTTTTCTGCTATCCACGCTCATGAGCAGGAGCTCTTAGAGTATGCCATTAAAAAAATGGAAAGCATTCCTCAAGTGCGCATCATTGGAAAGCCTAAAGAAAAAGCGGCTATCATCAGCTTTATCGTGGAAGGAGCTCATCCGCTCGATATTGGTACTATGCTGGACTTAAAAGGCGTAGCTATACGCACCGGACATCATTGTGCACAGCCCACCATGCGCCATTTTGGTGTGCCAGCCACAGCTAGAATATCTTTTGGCTTATACAATACTAAAGAAGAAATTGATCACTTCATTATCTATCTACAAGAGATTATTGAGCTATTATGCGCATCTCCTTAAAAGAGGCTGCCCACAGGCTGAATACTGGAGAAGTAGTAGGTGTGCCCACAGAAACTGTGTATGGGCTAGCAGCTTCTTTAAATCACCTTCAGGCTATCGAGCATATCTACACCCTTAAAGGACGCCCTTCTAATAATCCTTTAATCATCCATGTGGCTGAACTTAACGAGGTATTATCTTACCAGCAAGGAAACATCAGCGATTTAGAGATCCTAGCACAAGTTTTTTGGCCTGGCCCTATGACAATCGTGCTACCAGTCAAATGTAGATTAATTCCAGCCAAAGCACGTGCCAACTTGCCCACTGCAGCTTTTCGCATTCCTCGGCATCCTTTAGCTTTAGAATTGTTGAAGCAAACAGGACCTCTGGTTATGCCCTCAGCAAACCTTTCAGGCAGCCCATCCTCTACTCGTATTGAACATGTTGAACATGATTTTGGAAAGGCCTTTCCAGTGTTAGACGGAGGAACCTGCCAAAAGGGCTTAGAATCTACGATCTTAACTTATAGAAATGGCTACTGGCAAATTATACGTCAAGGTGCTTTAACTGCTGAAGATTTTTGCTCTTCTCTAGGATACCTTCCTATGTTTCAGCAACAAAACAGTGAAAAACCTCTTTGCCCAGGAGGCATGTATCGTCACTATGCTCCTCAAGCTAAGTTAAAACTTGTACAGTCTTTTAAAAATATTGTAGAAGGTGTTATTATTGGCTTCAGCGATCGACATTATCCTGCAGGCTGCAAAGTTTTTGCTTTAGGGCCTCTTGCAGAACCTGAGCTAGCCGCCTCTAATCTATATGCCGTTCTCCGGCAACTTGATCAAGAAAAATACCAAGAGGCTTATGTAGATGTAAATTTTTTAAAAAGAGGAATTTTAGCTACCTTGTCTGAGCGCTTACATCGAGCAAGCGAAAAACCTAGTGAGAAGTATTAAAAAATAGGCTCTCATCCGAAAAGCAGGAGGCAAAAGCCATTTAATATCTTTAATCTTGGGCAATTTTTTCTAAAACTCAACGAATTATCCAAAAACTAAGTAAAATTTAATCTTTTATTCATGGTTGCCTCTAAAGCCAAAAAACCTCCTATCCTTTAACTTTGACAATCATAAAATAAGGCAAATAATCAATTTCATTCTTTTAGCCAAACCAAAATTGCCGCATCACTTAATCCCCAAAACCTGTGACTGCTCCTAAATGCTTGAAAGGTCTCCCCCTTTTCCTTAAATCTATCTGGAAAAAAAGCGAGGTAGATTATCTGTGAATTGTTTTTCCTTGATAAGGATACAAATTCATTTGACTTGCTTTTTAATTTTTTTATATTATCTTTAAAAAATGAAAATGCTGAAAAAGTTATCACTACCTAAGGAAATAAAATGCATCCTATCTCATCGGCATCTATTGAAAGCTTGCCCAACGAATTGCTACTCCCTATCTTAGAGGCTTGCGTAGTTCCCTCCTTATTTAGCGTCTGTAAAAGATGGCATCATCTGCTGGCTACTGAAGTCATGCCCCCTCTTTATAAGCAAATAGGTAAAGTGCATGTTCCTCAAGGAAATGTTAACGAGCAGGCTCTTATTGTAGATAGAATTTATAAGCTAGAAGAAAAGCTTTCTGAGACAGCAAAGGTAAATGCAATCTTTAGGCAAATCTTC
>NZ_JSDQ01000023.1:0-2234 GCF_000813665.1 Neochlamydia sp. EPS4
TTAGAGATTGGATTGAAGAAAATTGCAAAAATACCGCGGCTTTAGATTTATCTAGAGTAGGCTTGACTTATTTACCCCCAGAAATAGGCCAATTGTCTCAGCTGCAATATCTTTACTTAGGCTACAATCAGCTCACCAGTCTGCCCGCAGAAATTGGGCAGCTGTCTGAGCTGCAAACGCTTGATTTAAGCCAAAACCAGCTCACCAGCCTTCCTGCAGAAATAGGTCTATTGTCTCAGCTGCAATGGCTTTACTCAAATCAAAATCAGCTCACCAACCTGCCTACAGAAATCGGTCAATTGTCTCAGCTGCAAGGGCTTTACTTAACTCAAAACCAGCTCACTGCACTGCCTGCAGAAATAGGTCAATTGTCTCAACTGCAAAGGCTTGATTTAAATCAAAACCAGCTCACTGCACTGCCTGCAGAAATTGAGCAACTGTCTCAGCTGCAATGGCTTTACTTAAACCAGAACCAGCTCACCAGCCTGCCTGCAGAAATCGGGAAACTGTCTCAGCTACAGGGGCTTTACCTAAATCAAAACCAGCTCACCAGCCTTCCTGCAGAAATCGGGCAGCTGTCTACGCTGACACGGCTTATCTTAAATCAAAACCAGCTCACAAGCCTTCCTGCAGAAATCGGGCAATTGTCTCAGCTGCAAGGGCTTGACTTAAATCAAAACCAACTCTCCGGACTGCCTGCAGAAATCGGGCAGCTGTCTCAGCTACAATGGCTTAACTTAAATCAAAACCAGCTCACCAGTCTGCCTGTAGAAATCGGGCAATTGCCTCAGCTGCAACTCCTTTACTTAAGCCAAAACCAGCTCACCAGCCTTCCTGCAGAAATCGAGCAATTGTCTCAGTTGCAAGAGCTTATCTTAAATCAAAACCAGCTCACCAGCTTACCTGCAGAAATCGGACAGCTGCCTCAACTGCAATGGCTTGATTTAAGCCAAAACCAGCTCACCAGCCTGCCTGTAGAAATTGGGCAGCTGTCTACGCTGACACGGCTTGAATTAAATCAAAACCAGCTCATCCGCCTGCCTCCAGAAATAGGTCTATTGTCTAAGCTGCAAACGCTTGAATTAAATCAAAACCAGCTCACCAGCCTTCCTGCAGAGACAGGTCAATTGTCTCAGTTGCAATGGCTTTACTTAAATCAAAACCAGCTCACCAGCCTTCCTGCGGAAGTAGGGCGGCTGGCTCAGCTACAATTGCTTTACTTAAATCAAAACCAGCTCACCAGCCTTCCTGCGGAAGTAGGGCGGCTGGCTCAGCTACAATGGCTTTACTTAAATCAAAACCAGCTCACCGCTCTACCTGCAGAAATTGGGCAGCTGTCTCAGCTTATCGAGCTTGGATTAGCGGAAAATCCTTTGAAAGATATTCCAGAAAAAATAAGGCAGCGTTTTCAATTGTAGAATGGTTGTAAGTACTTTTTAAATTGAGGTGAGCTGAGCTGACACGACTTTACTTAAGCCAAAGCTAGCTCACCGCTCTGCCTACAAAAATCGGGCAGCTGTCTGATCTGCTTTTCTTCCGGCAACTAAGCAAGTTTAAACTAACCTACACATTTATAACGACAAGAAGGTTCTCTCTTTTTCTGCAGATTGCTATGCTGCGAGAACGACCTTTCTTGACAGGAAGAAACTGGCGTATTGTATTCCATCAGTCGGTAGAAGAATCAAAACATTGCACCAAAAAGAGCGTTTTTTCTCAACTAAGGCAAAGAATCAATCTCATTCCTTTAGCCACACCAAAATTGCCGCATCACTTAATCCCCAAAACCTGTGGCTGCTCCTAAATGCTTGGAAAGTCTCCCCCCTTTCCTTAAATCTATCTGAAATAAAAGCGTGGTAGATCATTTGTGAGTTGCTTTTCATTGATAAGGATACGAATTCGTTTGACTTGCTTTTTTAATTTTTTTATATTGTCTTTAAAAAATAAAAATGCTGAAAAGTTATCACTACCCAAGGAAATAAAATGCATCCTATCTCATCGACATCTATTGAAAGCTTGCCCAATGAATTGTTGCTCCCTATCTTAGAGGCTTGCGTAGTTCCTTCCTTATTTAGCGTCTGTAAAAGATGGCATCATCTGCTGGCTACTGAAGTCATGCCCCCTCTTTATAAGCAAATAGGTAAAGTGCATGTTCCTCAAGGAAATGTTAACGAGCAGGCTCTTATTGTAGATAGGATTTATAAGCTAGAAGAAAAGCTTTCTGAGACAGCAAAGGT
>NZ_JSDQ01000024.1:0-1285 GCF_000813665.1 Neochlamydia sp. EPS4
GCTCTGCCTACAGAAATCGGGCAGCTGTCTCAGCAGCTGCAAGCGCTTTACTTAAATCAAAACCAGCTCACCAGTCTTCCTGCAGAAATTGGGCAGTTGTCTCAGCTGCAAAACCTTTACTTAAATGAAAACCAGCTCACCACTCTGCCTACAGAAATCGGGCAGCTGTCTAAGCTGCGAGCGCTTTACTTAAATCAAAACCAGCTCACCAGTCTTCCTGCAGAAATTGAGCAGTTGTCTAATCTGCAAGGGCTTCACTTAAATGAAAACCAGCTCACCAGTCTTCCTGCAGAAATTGGGCAGCTGCCTAATCTGCAAGGGCTTCACTTAAATGAAAACCAGCTCACCGCTCTGCCTACAGAAATTGGGCAGCTGTCTCAGCTACTAAAGCTTAGCTTAAATCAAAACCAGCTCACCAGCCTGCCTGCGGAAATAGGTCAATTATCTAATCTGCAAGAGCTCTACTTAAATCAAAACAAGCTCACCGCTCTGCCTACAGAAATCGGGCAGCTGCCTCAGCTGCAAGGGCTTTACTTAAATCAAAACAAGCTCACCAGTCTGCCTGTAGAAATCGGGCAGCTACCTCAGCTGCAAGGGCTTTACTTAAATCAAAACAAGCTCACCAGCTTGCCTGCAGAAATAATAGATCAATTGTGTCATCTGCACAAGCTTGAATTAGCGGAAAATCCTTTGAAGTATATCGCCGAAAAAATAAGGCGGTGTTTTCGATTGTAGAATGGCCGTAAGTACTTTTTAAATTGAGGTGAGCTAAAATGAAATAATACGCTTTTAAATTACTCCTTACATAATTAGGCATACGATACAGCACATAAACTTTTCATTCTTTTTTCTTCCAAACATACCTTTCTCCAAGAAGCTATTGCCATCTTTTCTAGTTCTTTATAACCCCGATAAATACGATTAGACCAAAAATGGCTACACAAGTAATGCCATAAGTTTTCAACAGGATTAAGTTCAGGACTATAAGGAGGTAGAAAGAGCAGGTGAATATTGGAAGGAACTTTCAGCGTTTTACTAGTATGATAGCTAGCTCGGTCTAAAATTAGCAAAGCATGGGAAGAAGCAGGCAGCGATTGACTAACCTGCTTAAGAAGAATTTCCACTCCTTGGCTATTTAAGAAAGGTAAAATCATCCCTTCTGCTTGCCCTGAACGTGGGCAAACAGCTGTAGCTACATACAGATTTTTATATTCTGTCTGCTTAGGAGCTTTTGGCCGCGTTCCTTTTCTTGCCCATACCTTAGTAGAGGTACTTTGTTGTCCAA
>NZ_JSDQ01000025.1:0-1502 GCF_000813665.1 Neochlamydia sp. EPS4
AGTCTTCCTGCAGAAATTGAGCAGTTGTCTAATCTGCAAGGGCTTCACTTAAATGAAAATCAGCTCACCAGTCTTCCTGCAGAAATTGGGCAGTTGCCTAATCTGCAAGGGCTTCACTTAAATGAAAACCAGCTCACCGCTCTGCCTACAGAAATTGGGCAGCTGTCTCAGCTACTAAAGATTAGCTTAAATCAAAACCAGCTCACCAGCCTGCCTGCGGAAATAGGTCAATTGTCTAATCTGCAAGAGCTTTACTTAAATGAAAACAAGCTCACCAGTCTGCCTGTAGAAATCGGGCAGCTGTCTCAGTTACAGGGGCTTTACCTAAATCAAAACCAGCTCACCAGCCTGCCTGCAGAAATCGGGCAGCTGTCTACGCTGACACGGCTTGAATTAAATCAAAACCAGCTCACCAGCCTGCCTCCAGAAATCGGGCAATTGTCTCAGCTGCAAGGGCTTGACTTAAATCAAAACCAGCTCTCCGGCCTTCCTGCAGAAATCTGGCAGATGTCTCAGCTACAATGGCTTAACTTAAATCAAAACCAGCTCACCAGTCTGCCTGTAGAAATCGGGCAATTGTCTCAGCTGCAACTCCTTTACTTAAGCCAAAACCAGCTCACCAGCCTGCCTGCAGAAATCGGGCAGCTGTCTAAGGTGCAATCGCTTGAATTAGCGGAAAATCCTTTGAAGGATATCGCCGAAAAGATAAGACAGCGTTTTCAATTGTAGAATGGTTGTAAGTACTTTTTAAATTGGGGTGAGCTAAAATGAAATAAAAAACTTTTAGCCATCTTATCTTTAAACAAGTAATCAGCTTTTCTTCCGGCAACTAAGCAAGCTTAAACTAACCTACACATTTATAACGACAAGAAGCTTCTCTCTTTTTCTGCAGAGTTTTATGGCTGGGAGGACAACTTTTCTTGACAGGAAGAAACTAGGCGTATTGTATTCCATCATTCGTTAAAAAAATTAAAACATTGCACCAAAAAGGGCCGTTTTTCTCAAATAAGGCCAAGAATCAATCTCATTCTTTTAGCCACGCCAAAATTGCCGCATCACTTAATCCCTAAAAGCTGTGGCTGCTCCTAAATGCTTAGAAGGTCCCTCCCCTTTACTTGAATCTATCTGAAAAAAACGAGGCAGATTATCTGTGAGGTGTTTTTCATTGATAAGGATACGAATTCGTTTGACTTGCTTTTTAATTTTTTTATATTGTCTTTAAAAAATGATAATGCTGAAAAAGTCATCATTACCCAAGGAAATAAAATGCATCCTATCTCATCGGCCTCTATTGAAAGCTTGCCCAATGAATTGCTGCTCCCTATCTTAGAGGCCTGCGCAGTTCCTTCCTTATTTAGCGTCTGTAAAAGATGGCATCATCTGCTAGCTTCTGAAGTCATGCCCCCTCTTTATAAAAAAATAGCACAGCTTCATTTCCCCACAAAGAATACCTCTACCCAGCGAACTCTTATGTTAGCTAAAGTTTATCAACTCAATCCTGG
>NZ_JSDQ01000026.1:0-52347 GCF_000813665.1 Neochlamydia sp. EPS4
CCTGGTGGGGAAGAATACTTAAGCCGAGAAGAAATCAAGCACTTGCCTCTAGGAAAGAAAGGAGAGCTTTTTAGAGATTGGATTGAAGAAAATTGTAAAAGCATCACGGCTTTGGATTTATCTAGAGCAGGCTTGACTTATTTACCCTCAGAAATAGGCCAATTGTCTCAGCTGCAAACGCTTGAATTAAATCAAAACCAGCTCACCAGTCTGCCTACAGAAATCGGGCAGTTGTCTGAGCTGACACGGCTTAACTTAAGCCAGAACCAGCTCGCCGCTCTGCCTGCAGAAATCGGGCAGCTATCTCAGCTGCAAGGGGTTAACTTAAATCAAAACCAGCTCACCAGCCTACCTGCAGAAATAGGTCAATTGTCTCAGCTGCAATATCTTTTCTTAAATCAAAACCAACTCACCAGTCTGCCTGTAGAAATTGGGCAATTGTCTCGGCTGCAAAAGCTTTACTTAAGCGAAAATCAGCTCACCGCTCTGCCTATAGAAGTCGGGCTACTGTCTCAGCTGCAAACGCTTGAATTAAATCAAAACCAGCTCACCAGCCTGCCTACAGAAATCGGGCAGCTGTCTCAGTTGCAATGGCTTTACTTAAATCAAAACCAGCTCACCACTCTGCCTACAGAAATTGGGCAGCTGCCTCAACTGCGATGGCTTGACTTAAATCACAACCAGCTCACCAGTCTTCCTGCAGAAATTGGGCAATTGTCTCAGCTTATCATACTTAAATTAGCGGAAAATCCTTTGAAGGATATCGCCGAAAAAATAAGGCAGCGCTTTCAATTGTAGAATAGCAAGTACTTTTTAAATTGGGGTGGGCTAAAATGAAATAAGAAACTTTTAACCACCTTATCTTTAAAGAAGTAATCCGCACTTAAATCAAAACCAGCTCACCAGCCTGCCTGCAGAAGTGGGTCAATTGTCTCAGCTGCAAAAGCTTGAATTAGCGGAAAACCCTTTAAAGGATATCGCCGAAAAAATAAGGCAGCGTTTTCAATTGTAGAATGGCCATAAGTACTTTTAAATCGGGGTGGGCTAAAATGAAATAAAAAACTCTTAGCCATCTTATCTTTAAACAAGTAATCAGCACATAAATCACAACCAGCTCACCAGTCTGCCTACAAAAATCGGGCAGCCATCCAAGTTGCAAAAGCTTCACTTAAGTGACAACCTGGTTAACACCCTCCCTATAGAGATAGGTCAGCTATTCCAGGTTAAACACCTTAACTTAGATAATAATCAGCTTGGCTCCCTTCCTATAAAGGATTGGGCAACTATCAAAGCTGCAACAACTCCACTTAAGCAACAACCTGCCTTCCATCATTCCCATAGAGATGAGTCAATTATCGCAGCTGCAAAGCTTTGACTTAAGCATCAACCAGCTAACCATTATCCCTAAAGAGGTAGGGCAGCTATCCAAGCTACAATACCTGGACTTAAGCAAGAACCAACTTACCACCTTTCCTACAGAGATAAGGCAGCTTTCTCAGCTGCAAGAACTTGACTTACACGACAAACAGCTTACTACTCTTCCTGCAGAGATAGGACAGCTATTGCAGCTGCAAGTGCTTGACTTAAAAAATAATCAGCTTATCTTTGTTCCGATAGAGATAGGGGCAGATATCAAAGGAATTAGATCTTGATCTAAAGGGAAATCCATTAAAAAGTATTCCTGAGGATATAAGGTAATGGCTTGGCCTATAACTTGAAAAGTTTGTATCTGGATCACTTAGCTTGTTAAAAGGAAGATAGTGATAAGATTAGAAGATTTTAAAGATATAAAGAACATGTGGCCCCTTATAGGGGCCTAGCAGCTAAAGATAGGTTTTCACTTACAGTAGGGCAAGAGAATTTTGAGCAGATTTGGGTATATTTTCATTGTATGTTTAGAGGCAAAAAGTAGGTAAAATTTTAAAAACGATGCTTAACATTTTTTTTCATGTCTCATTCTCGTTCACATTTTCTTAACGACTAAAAATTTGTATAAACCTTAAAGAGGTCCTGCGCGGTATAAGAATTAAAACAAGACACCAAAAAGAGCCGTTTTTCTCAAACAAGGCAAAGAATCAATCTCATTCTTTTAGCCAAGCCAAGACTGCCGCATCACTTAATCCCCAAAACCCGTGGCTGCTCCTAAATGCTTGGAAGGTCTCCCCCCTTTCCTTAAATCTGTCTAAAAGTAAAGCGTGGTAGATCATTTATGAGTTGCTTTTCATTGATAAGAGCACGAATTCATTTGACTTGCTTTTTTAATTTTTTATATTGTCTTTTAAAAACAAAAATAATAAAAGGTCATCCCTACCCAAGGAAATAAAATGCATCCTATCTCTTCGGCCTCTATTGAAAGCTTGCCCAATGAATTGCTGCTCCCTATCTTAGAGGCTTGCGTAGTTCCTTCCTTATTTAGCGTCTGTAAAAGATGGCATCATCTGCTAGCTTCTGAAGTCATGCCCCCTCTTTATAGACAAATAGGTAAAGTGCATGTTCCCCAAGGAAATGTTAAGGAGCAGGCTCTTATTGTAGATAGGATTTATAAGCTAGAAGAAAAGCTTTCTGAAGCAGCAAAGGTAAATGCAATCTTTAAGCAAATCTTTACTTTAGCCAAGTCTTTTTCTCCTTTGGAATTTAAAGAGAAAACGGAAGAAAAAAGAGGCTTAACGCTGGCTAATTACTCTTCTTATCTCTTAAATATTAATCGCCTTTTACTTTGGAAAAAACTTCCTGGTGGGGAAGAATACTTGAGCCGAGAAGAAATTAAGCACTTGCCTCTAGAGAAAAAAGGAGAGCTTCTTAGAGATTGGATTGAAGAAAATTGTAAAAACATCATGGTTTTAGATTTATCTAAAGCAGGCTTGACTTATTTACCCTCGGAGATAGGCCAACTGTCTCAGTTGCTACAGCTTATCTTAAATCAAAACCAGCTCACCGCTCTGCCTACAGAAATAGGGCGATTGTCTCAGCTGAAAGGGCTTTACTTAAATCAAAACCAGCTCACCGCTCTGCCTACAGAAATCGGACAGCTGTCTAAGCTACGATGGCTTCAATTAAATCAAAACCAGCTCACCGCTCTGCCTGCAGAAATCGGGCAGCTGTCTAAGCTGACACGGCTTCAATTAAACCAGAACCAGCTCACCAGTCTTCCTGCAGAAATCGGGCAACTGTCTCAGCTGCAAACGCTTGAATTAGCAGAAAATCCTTTAAAGGATATCGCCGAAAAAATAAGGCAGCGTTTTCAATTGTAGAATGATTGTAAGTACTTTTTAAATTGGAGTAGACTAAAATGAATAGCAAACTTTTAGCCATCTTATCTTTAAAGAAATAATCTGCACTTAGATCAAAACCAGCTCATCAGTCTGCCTGCAAAAATCGGGCGGCCATCCAAGTTGCAAAAGCTTCACTTAAGTGACAACCTGGTTACCACCCTTCCTATAGAGATAGGTCGGCTATCTCAGGTTAAACACCTTCATTTAAACAGCAACTAGATTATCATTCTTCCTATAGAGATAAGCCAGCTATCCCAACTGCAATTGCTCTTCTTGTAGAACAACCAACTTACCTTCCTTCCTACAGAGATTGGGCAGCTATCAAAGCTGCAAAGACTCCACTTAAGCGACAACCTCCTTGCCATCATTCCTATAGAGAGGAGTCAATTATCGCAGCTGCAAAGCTTTGACTTAAGCATCAACCAGCTAACCATTATCCCTAAAGAGGTAGAGCAGCTATCTCAGCTGAAATACCTTTACTTAAACGACAAACAGCTTACCTCCGTGTCCACAGATATAGGGCAGCTACCAGAATGGCTAACTATTAACTTAGAGGGAAACTTCCTAGAAAATATTTCAATGAAAGTAAAGCAACGTTTTAAGCTGTAATTGAAAAGGCTGCTGTCTTCATAACCTATAAAGTTAAAAGAGCATTTGGTATTCTACGATAAATGTGTTCTTTATTAAGTAGATGGCTTTCTTAGCATAACCTTACCCAATGAAAATAAACGCTTTAAAAGCCTTTTATACTCAAGAGTTCTCTGCCAGGCTATGTATTAACCGCTCACCTGTTTTTGAAACCGGGATTTTCAGGCGAAAAGTCATGATACTATTGCTCCCACCTCATTAAATCCACTCACGCTCCCTTTAATCGTTCTTAGCATGTTGATCACTTCATTTATCCATACATAGCCTTGCTTAGCCATTTCTTCATTCAGCATTTTCCAGCCTACACATACAATTAATAGGGCTAATAATGATTTTAAAGGCATGCCTAAAAAAGTAATTTGAACTTGCGGGGCTAGGCGGTTAGCAATTCCTAAAAAGAAGTCTGTCATCATAATCATGATTAAAGCAGGTGATGCCAAACGAATACTGATGACCATTATTTTATTTAGCAGGGCAATCTCGTTCGCCCAGAATACTGAGGATCGTTCAAAAAATTTGGAATTGATAATTTGATCAGCAGGAATCACTTCATAAGAAGTAAGGATAGCCTCCATGAATAAAAAAGGACCATCGATCATAAAAAATATCCAAATCATCACGTAGTTGAACAACGTTCCTAGAGGTGAAGATTGATTTTGAATGGTCGGATCATTAACCATTAAACTGGCTCCCCCCCGCTGGTGATCAATAATAATGCCAGCGCTTTGCACAATAACAAAAGGCAAGCTAATGAGGAAGCCTATGATTGTCCCTACAAACAGCTCTTTAAATATTAAAAAAACTAGCTTTAGGTTGAAATCAATTTTATGGGTAACTAATAGCAGTTGCGGTAAAAAGATGATAAAGAGACCAATCCCTAGAGCCACCTTTGCAGGCTGAGGCATCACCCTTGCTCCAAAAAAAGGTGATTGCACAAGAATAGGGAAAAAGCGTGAGAGGAATAAAAAGAAAAGCGCAACAAAAGAGAGCAATCCCCCTTCGGTATTGAAGGCGCTATTTAAAAATAACGCTATAAAACTGTCAGTAGCTTCAGCCATTATGAAATTCTTATATTTTTTGTCTCTATCTTAACGAGTAATCTTTAGAGGCTAAATAAAACCACGGGAAAGTGCAATTGTGTTTACAAGTTGTTTATCACCCTTGAGAAGCTAAACTCCACTGTGCAAAGTGGGAAAATATATCCCCTGCAAACTCCATGATTTGAGCTCCCAACCATCCACCTAAAATCATCAAAGTAAGCGTTACCGCCACCAATTTTATAGTAAATGATAAAGTCTGTTCTTGAATTTGTGTGGCTGCCTGAAAGATCGCTACGATCACCCCAAAAAACATACTCACCAAAATGGGTGGTGCTGAAAGGATAAGAATCAGCAAAAGAGCATGATAAGCAAGCTGTATAACCTGTGTTTGAAACATAATCTGATCCTTAGCGGAAAGTGTTTACCAAGCCTTCAATTAACATCGTCCATCCATCTAGCATTACAAGTAAAAATAATTTTAAAGGCATAGATATGGTTACGGGAGATAGCATCATCATACCCATCGCTAATAAAACGTTCGATACGACTAGGTCTATGACAAAGAAGGGAATGTAAATGAGCACTCCTATCTCAAATGCATCTTTAAGCTGGCTAGTAATATAAGCTGGCACTACAATCATAAAATCATCAGGCTTTAGCGTGGGTCGATAATTATCCGGTAAAACGCGATAAGCCATACGGTAAAACAAGGCATGATGCTTAACAGAAGAGTTTCTTTTCAAAAAATCACGCAAAGGCTCTCTCCCTGCTTCCACTAAAGCCATTATATATGCAGAAGATCCTGCAGAAATAAGGGATTCTGGAGCAGCTTGCTGGTTAACCACCTGCATCGAGGCATCATACATCTTTAAAGCCGTAGGATACATCACATAGATACTCAGCATGAAAGCAACCCCGTTGATCACTTGATTGGGAGGCGATTGTTGGACACCAAGCGCACTACGCAAAAGCGACAAGACGACGACGATTTTCATAAATGAAGATAAAATCATCACTATAAAGGGCAGCATAGCCAAAAGAGATAATACCGCCGCCTGAGTAATCAAGGAAGGTTTTCTAAAATTATCAAACCGTATATCCAGCTCTTTTTCTGCAGGGGTTTTCTCGCCGGGCCTTACTACAGCTTTTCCAGCTTCTATCGAAGTGGTACTCCGAGGAGGAGAACTTTGGGCCCAACATTCAGGAGAGATCATACATAATAGAGCTAGTACTAACATCCATGACAGACAGTTTAAAGAAAATAAACGTTTAATAATTGCTTTAGTTTTAGCCATGCCCCTGTGCCGCCTTCTCATGTTGTTTCATCATTCTATCAAAAGCATTTTCAATAATACGCCATTGATTTTCAAGCTGGGCATTGATAATACCCCCTTCCGTCTCAATAATACATCCGCCCGATTCAATATCTGCACGTTCTCGAATTATCAACGTTTCAAGACTTTCGAAGAGATCTTTAACTTGCTGGCGATTTTTCTCTAATGCTTCAAGATCTTTTTTGTTTACGTAAATGGTGATTTTTTTGTGTGTTACTACCGCTTTTAAGCTATTGCTAACAATATCTACAACCGCAGTCTCGGATAGCTCCAGCTCTCGGCCGACAATCTTCTTAGCAGCTTTTAATGCAATGGGTAAAGCTACTTTTTCTGTTTCATGACGTACATTTATAATCTCTTCTTCCACTTTAGCTATTTGTTCTACCCATTTCTTAAAACCTTCCTCAAATCCTTCTTTTTGCGCCTGCTCCTTAAGTTTTTCGATTTCTTCAGCTACTCCTTGCTTATACTTGAGGGCATCTTTTTTTACTTCTTCCATGAGTTGGTAAGCTTCCAATGCTTGCGAAAACTCTTCAGCAGGAATAACACGTGTTTCTGGAGCTACATGAACGCCATTGCCATGGATCAGGGAAAAAAATTTCTTTTTCACATTTCACTCTTCGGTTTTAAAAAGTTCATAACATTTATCACTTGTTGGATAAGCACCGAAGTTACAGCAGGGCTACTCGGTAGTTTATAGTGTTTTTCTATAATAGCGCTACGCCCTATATCCAATTTCCTTAGCAAGTACCACATAAAATGAGAGTGAGTGCCGCTTAAAGCTTTTCCTAAGCGGTAAAGGCCTCGCTGGTGAATCTTTCGTTGTAGCTCAGTGCTCTCTCCTTTCCATTTCTGCAGATCCATTTTAGCAGCAATGAACCTACTTTTTTGATGTAAGCAGAGACGAACAAACTGTATTTTTTTACTGTCTAAACATGCATAGACTTTTTGTAAGCTTTTCTTGTCTACCACATGACGCAATTCTTCCGCTAAATCATATAAACCTAAAAAATCAATTAAGTAAATAATTTCCCTACGCGATAAAGCTAGCAATATGGATAAATCTTGCTTGGGCAAAAAAGCGGGCGAAAGAATTTCAGTTTGCTTAACCTGATCGTATAGCTTCCTAATAAAAAATGCCCTCGCAGGCTTAGGCATGAACACAGAAGGGTCACTAATATTTAAATATTTTTTTAAGCTAGCGGCCAAAGGATTAGGCAATGCTGAGACCATAAGGTTTTGAAGATGAGTAGGGAACTTTTGGACATAAGGGGCTACCCAAGAATAATGGATTTCTTTAAGAAATTCATGCGGCTTAACAAAGATAGGATCTACATCTGCCGTAATTATTTGATGTTCAATAATTTGCTTTGCTTCATTTTCTGGCAACCCCTTAAGAAATTCTTGAGATGTCTTAGGATGAAAGCGATTTAGCAAAATACGTATGAGAATTTGGGTTTTGGTATGCATAGTAAAGAGCCTTATGTCTCATCAACATCTTTATCAACCAAACCTTTATCTTCCGAGGAATTTTTATCTTCCGCAGGTTCTTCAGTGTCCTGGGTTTTCTCTTCTTCAGGAAGCCCAATTTTTAATGGTTGAAGATGAAACAGTTCTTTAAAACCCCCATGCCTTTTTAATAAAGGATAAATCTTCCAGGTTAACCAAATTAAACACACAGCCATAAGTAAAAGAAGAAAAGAAAAAGTAAAGAACACTACTCGAAAACGTGTCACCGACTCCTTGGCTAAAACAATTGTCCAAATGCTCACATAAGATTTCTCTTCATGCTCGCCCGATAAGAATGAGGTAGATAGATCGCTTCCACGTGCTCTATCAGAAATGACCGTTACATCATTGAAATTTAACCCTGTTATACTTGCGGCCACTAAACGTTTGATTTTGGTAATTAAATGACTATTAGGATCATCTAACACCCCATTATGTTTTACATATACAGAAGCTGTGATTTTGCCCTTAGTTTTCCCTGGGCTTAAAGGGTCTTCCTCAGGAAAAGAAAGCTGAACCTCTGCATCTAAAACACCATCTATCTTACGTATAACGCTAGCAATCTGCTCGGCTAGTCCAGCCTCATAACGGATTTTATCCTGTCTTTCAGAAGGCACTAACCCTACATTAGAAAAAATGGAAAGTAGATTTTGACTACGCTTCCTTGGTAAGCCAGCTTGGTTTAGCAAGGCCATGGCTTGAATAGCATCTTTTTCATTTACGCTTACATCCCATAAAACTATTTTAGAAGCACCCGTTCCTCCCCCTGTAGATTGCATCTTATTGGCATTGATTCCTTTGCTTTCTAGAAACACAAGAATTTCATTAGCTTCTCTTTCATCTAAACTATTGACAATTGTCTTTTGCGACTCGCAACTAGTGAATAGAAAGGAAGAAGCGATGAGAAGTGAATAGGCAAAAAAGCGTAACATTTGATGGGAAGCTAAAGTAATGAGGTTATACATGTTTATATCTCAATTTTGTTATTAAATGCATCCTAGCATATTGATATATTTTTGCTATACTTTCTTTCTTGCAAAAAATGAAATCAAGCCTCTCCTTAAGATAGAGCTTTATCAAGCTAGGCTTACTTTGATTAAAAACCCTAGGCAATTACAACCTTATTGTCTTCATATAAAATTTGGAGTGTCCTTCTAGCATTTTTCCAATTTTCGACACGACAAGGTTATTTAAATATTCTTAAGTCAACAAGCTTATCACTAAAAGTGATAGATTTAAAGAAAGCAAGAAGCTTTTTCTATTTTTCTTGTTTTTATCCTAAAAACCCCCTCTTACTTGCTGCTCAATTGAAGGCTAAGGAAAAAAACACCTATTTCCTCTTTAAAGCTTACCAAGGAATTTAAATAATTTATTTAACCTATCTACCTTCCTCTATCTTTTTCATTAAAAGCTTTCTTCCTACCTTTTAAAAAACAAGGAGACTTTTCTCAATAAAAATTGTTTACAATCCCCTGCTCATTTGTTATGGTATCTGCCAAGAAGCCTTTTTACTGATGTAATCTCTTTCTTTATGACCATTTTTAATTTTACATAAAATTTAAAATACCTTTGCTTTCATAAGGTCCTATGGCACTTACTAAATATCAAGAAGGCAGCTTTCGAGAGCTTTTTTCTATCTCTTTGCCGCTCATGCTTTCCTCTTTTTCCATGATGCTCATGCTTTTTGTCGATAGGTTACTGTTAGCCCATTATTCTACAGCCGCCCTCAATTCTGCTGTCAATGCTTCTACTTTAGGGTGGGGATTACTCTTTGGATGGGTGGTGCTAACCAACATTACTGAAGTTTTTGTTGCTCAATATCACGGTGCTCAACAGCTTAACCGTATGGGTGAGCCTGTTTGGCAAATGATCTGGCTTTCCCTCTTTTCTTTCCTTTTCTTTATTCCTATGGCTATATGGGGAAGCGAATGGTTTTACGGTTCTTCCCCAGAAACAGCCATGGAAAGAACTTATATGCGCTGGATGCTATTATTTGGCCCCACTTTTGCTGCTTATGCCGCCCTCAGTGGCTTCTTTGTAGGGCAAGGCCAAACTAAATTGATTACTCTTTTAGCGATTGGTGCCAATATTATTAATGTCTTCTTAGATATCTCTCTTATTTTTGGCATCGAGGGAGTGGTGCCTTCAATGGGCATCCTGGGGGCAGCTATTGCCACAAGCCTAGGATCTTTATTTCAGATGCTTGTCCTCTTTTACTTTTTCCTTAAAAAAGAAAATAGAGAAAAAAAGGGAACAGGAAATTTTTACTTTCGCCCTTTAGCTTTTTGGCAATGTTTTAAAATTGGTTCTCCAGGAGCAATGTTTGCATTAATAGAAATCATGGGTTGGGCAGCTTTTTATCAGATGATGACAAGGTTGAGCGAAGTACATATTACTATAGCAGGAATTTGCCAAAGTCTATTTATGCTGCTGCTTTTTTTTGCAGAAGGAGTGAGTAAAGCTGCTACCACTATCTGCGGAAACCTTATTGGTGCTAAACGCACCTGGTTTATTTCTCATGTATTAAAGGCCGGTATACGTATTCATCTACTTTTTTTATTGGTTATTTCTACCCTGTTTGTCTATTTTCACCCTCTGCTTATCGACCAATTTCTCCCTTATGCTACACCTGAATATAGGGCTTTTATTGAAATAAAACTTATGAATTGTCTATATGCTACTCTCATTTATGTATTCTTCGAAGGCATTCGCTGGTTGCTATCAGGAATTTTAACAGCAGCTGGCGATACTACATTTTTATTAATTGCAGGATCCTTAAGCGTATGGATACTGATGGTTGTTCCTGTTTACTTCTTTGTAGTAAAAATTCAAGCTTCCGTAGAAGTGGCGCTCTATTTCTGGCTTCTCTTTAGTATAGGATCAGTGATCATCTACTATTGGCGCTATGCCTCTGGCCTATGGAAAAGCAAGTCTATTATCCTAGAAAAGCCTGTCTTATAGGCAGAACAGCCAACAAAAAGCTAACAAATCCTTCCTTACTCCTTCAAGCATAACTTTTTCTATTTCTTTATCCTTAATTAACTTACAAGACAAACAAAGTTTACAATCTAAAGTGCTGTTTTAGTTCACTAGGAATACTTTTCAGCGGATTTCCATCTAACTTAAGATTTAACCGTTTAGGTAGCTGCTCTATCTCTACAGGAAGAGAGGTAAGTTGGTTATCGCATAAATCAAGCTTTTGCAGTTCAGAAAGGCACCCCATCTCTGCAGGAAGAGCGGTAAGCTGGTTGCCGCTTAAGTGGAGCTCTTGAAGTTTCGATAGCTGTCCTATCTCCGCAGGAAGGGAAGCAAGCTGGTTGCTGCCTAAGAAAAGGCCTTGTAGCTGAGACAGCCGCCTTATCTGTGCCGGAAGGGAGGTCAGCTGGTTGACCTGCAAGTAAAGATTTTGTAGCTGTGAAAGCTGCGTTACTTCTGTAGGAAAGGAATTTAGCTGGTTGCCCCTTAAGTGAAGTACTTGTAGCTGGGTAAGTTGCCTTATCTGTGCAGGAACAGAGGTCAGCTGGTTATAGTCTAAGTAAAGTCTCTGTAGCTGGGAAAGCTGGCCTATCCCTACCAGAAGAGAAGCAAGCTGGTTGCTCCTTAAGTTAAGTGTTTGTAGCTGGGAAAGCTGCCCTATCTCTTCTGGAAGGTTAGTAAGCTGATTAAAGTCTAAGCGAAGATGTAGCAGCTGGAAAAGCTGCCCTATCTCTGCTGGAAGGCTGGTAAGCTGATTAAAGTCTAAGTGAAGATGTAGCAGCTGGAAAAGCTGCCCTATCTCTGCTGGAAGGCTGGTAAGCTTGATATTGCTTAAGTAAAGCTCTTGTAGATTAGAGAGCTGCCCTATCTCTGCTGGAAGGCTGGTAAGCTGGTTGCCGCTTAAGTCAAGTAAGCGCAGCTTAGAAAGGTGATTAATCTCTGCAGGAAGAGACGAGAGGCGGTTGCCGCTTAAGTAAAGGCTTTGCAGCTGGGAAAGCTGCCCTATCTCTGCAGGAAGAGACGAGAGGCGGTTGTCGCTTAAGTAAAGGCTTTGCAGCTGGGAAAGCTGCCCTATCTCTGCAGGGAGGCTGGTGAGTTGGTTGTTGTCTAAAACAAGTTTTAGCAGCTCGGCAAGCTGCCTTATCTCTGCCGGAAGGTTGGTAAGCTGGTTATATTGTAAGTGAAGAATTTGCAGCTGGGAAAGCTGCCCAATCTCTGCAGAAAGGCTGGTGAGTTTATTGTGGTTTAAGACAAGGTTTAGCAGCTGGGAAAGCTGCCCTATCTCTGCAGGGAGGCTGGTGAGTTGGTTGCCACTTAAGTCAAGGTCTGTCAGTTGAGAAAGCTTCCCTATCTCCGCAGGTAAAAAGGTCAAGCCGATCCTACTTAAATTAACTGTTGTGATCCCTTTGCCATGGTTTTCAATCCACTCTCTGAAAAACCTCCCTTTTTTTACTAAAGGCAAATACTTGATTTTTTCTTGGCTTAAGTATTCCCGTCCACCAGGCAGTGCTTTCCACATTAATAGACGATTAATATTTATAAGATAAGAGGTATAGTTAGCCAGCGTAAAACATTTCTTTTCCTTGGTTCTCCATTTAAATTCTAGCTCCATAGAAGAATGTGAGCTAGCTAAAGCAAAGATTTGCTTAAAAATTGCCTTGGCTTTTTCTCCTTCACAAAGCCTATCCTCTAGCTTATAAATTTTATCTAAAATAAAAGCCTGCTTGCTAATATCTCCTTGAGGAAAGTGCATTTTACCTATTTGCTTATAAAGAGAGGGCATTACCTCTGTGCTCAACAGATGTCGCCATCTTGTGCAAACGCTAAATAACGAGGGGCTAGCACAAACCTTTAAGATAGGGACTAGCATTTCATTAGGCAAATGCTCGATGGTGATAGAAGAGCTAGGATTCATAGTATAGCCTCTTTAAGATGTGTACATGTTTTTAGTCGCTTTGTAGAAGTATCGTCTATACATGAAAAAAACAAAATAAGCAAAAAAATGGTAGAAATCAATTTTCAATATTTAAGTGTTGAATGTGAAAGAGTATAAAAAGCTGGAAGAAATTCTTCCTGAACTTTAGCAAAAAAACAGAGCTTTAGATCCTATGCCTTTATATTAAACCAAAGGCTTTTTATATCTTTAAAGCTTCTGAGCCTGCCAATTTGCCCTTTTAATGTTATAAATGATGAAGATAGATACCTTTTCAGCTACGACCCAAAGCGTTTTTCTAGTTCATTAGGAATAGTTTTCAGCGGATTTCCGTCTAGCTTAAGATTTAGCCGTTCAGCTAGCTGCCCCATCTCTGCAGGAAGGGTGGTAAGCTGGTTGTTCTCTAAGTAAAGCCTTCGTAGCTGCGAAAGCTGCCCTATCTCGACAGGAAGAGAGGTAAGCTGGTTGTAATTTAAGCTAAGCGTCCGCAGCTGCGAAAGCTGTCCTATCTTTGTCGGAAGGGAAGCAAACTGGTTGCAGTCCAAGCAAAGGCTTAGCAGCTGAGAGAATTGCCCAATCTCTGCAGGAAGAGTGGTCAGCTGGTTTTGGCTTAAGTTAAGCTCTTGCAGCTGAGATAACTGCCCAATTTCTGCAGGCAGAGCGGTGATCTGGTTTTGATTTAAGTAAAGCCATAGCAATTGCAAGAGCTGTCCCAATTTTGTCGGAAGGGAGGCAATCTGGTTAGTGCTTAAAATAAGCGCTTTAAGCTGTGAGAGCTGTCCTATTTCTGCAGGAAGAGTGGTGAGCTGGTTGCTGCTTAAATAAAGAGCTTCCAGCTGAGAGAATTGCCCAATCTCTGCAGGAAGAGTGGTCAGCTGGTTTTGGCTTAAGTTAAGCTCTTGAAGCTGAGATAACTGGCATATTTCTGGAGGTAAAAGAGTCAAGCCGATTCCTCTTAAGTTTACTATCGTAATCTCCTTGCCATAGTTTTCAATCCACTTCCCAAACAGCTCTCCTTGTTTTTCTAAAGGCAAATACTTAATTTTTTCTTGGCTTAAGTATTCCCGTCCACCAGGCAATGCTTTCCACATTAATAGACGATTAATATTCATAAGATAAGAGGCATAGTTAGCCAGCGTAAAACATCTCTTTTCCTCGGTTCTCCATTTAAATTCTAGCTCCGCAGGAGCAAGAGATCTAGCTAGAGCAAAGGTTTGCTTGAAGATTGCTTTGGCTTTTTCTCCTTCAGAAAGCCTATCCTCTAGCTTATAAATTTTATCTAAAATAAAAGCCTGCTTGCAAATATCCCCTTGAGGAAAATGTATTTTACCTATTTGCTTATAAAGAGAGGGCATGACTTCAGTAGCTAACAGTCGTCTCCATCTTGTACAAACGCTAAATAACGAGGGGCTAGCACAATCCTTTAAGATAGGGGCTAGTATTTCATTAGGTAAATGCGCGATAGTGATAGAAGAGCTAGGATTCATTATACGGCTTCCTTATTAAAACTGATGTCTATTATCAAGCGTTTTTAAACCATAGGTAAAAAAAAAGAAACAAGGCATACAAGAAAATATCAAAAAACAGCTCTTTACACTCTACTTTAAACTCAAAACACTAGAAAAACATACATGAAACGCACCTAGCATTCTTCTTGCTTTAGCAGGGAACAACGTGCCTTTAGATCTATCTATAGGTAGAAGGCCAAATATTCTCTCCGCTCCTTTAAAACCTGCAAGAAAGTATTTTAAAGCTTATTTTCTTCATTATACCCTCCTAAGTATTAGTGTATAACCCCTAGCCTGTGAAAGAAAAGGTAAATTCACCCATCTTTCGTTAAAGTCCCCTGGGGCTTGTTTCCCATAGGCTAGCAACGGCATGAATATCTTGCATAAGCATCTTTGACATTCCACTTTCTTGTGCAAGAAGTTGAAAAGCTGTACGGTCCTCTAAGCTTTTTAAGCCTTCACAAGCTAAAATCAAATAGGTTGCCAAAGGAATATCCTTACGAACTTGAGAATCCTTTAACATTTCTAAACATGCTTTGGCCGCATCTTCCTCTTCTTTAAAAGCAATCAAAGCAATAGCTGCTCTTTCATTGTCCTCGTTAATAGGACGACCATGCACAACTTTTAACAAGAACTCTTTGGCTGGCTTTCCTATGGCACGTAAAGCTGCCAACACAATATCTTCTTCAAAAAAATCTCCTTGGCTTAAGGATTCGAATAAGGCAATAATAGCACGTTTATCGCCTATCATTCCTAAGCATTTGGCAGCTAATGAAGGCGCTAAACCATATCCTGGAAAAAGTGGATCGTAAAATTCCTCTGCTTTGAGCAATTCTATTAAAGCAGGTACAATAGCTCCTTTCTCCTGAACAATCGCTTCAATTTCTTGGGCAGCCTCTAAATCTTCAGATAAAATTAAATCAGCCACTAAAAGCATGTTTTTCATGGTCGGCTTAGGCTTTTCATATAAGCTTCTAAGTTTTTTGTAAGCTGTCTTAGCTTCTGCAATTTTTTCTGCCTCCGTCCCTGCAAGCATTAAAGGAGCCAAATCTGTTTTCATTTGCTTTTCTATTTTGGCTAACGTATGAATGCTTTCTAATTCAAACTCAGGGTTTACCCCTTTTCCTTCATTAAGATAATAATCCAGCATGACATCAAACTTTCCTCCGAAATGCACCTCTCGGTGCATAAGAATCGCATGATCTAATGCATTAGCCAAAGGTAAACCTTCGATAGCTGCCTCTTCATCTCTCATTGTTTTTCTCCTTTACACGTCTGCTTCCAAACCGCTTCAGCATTATAGCTAGAGCGAATAAAAGGTCCGCAATACATATTTTTGATTCCCAAGGAATATCCATATTCTTCATATTTTTTAAATTGTTGAGGAGTAATAAATTCTTTAACTAACAACTTGTTCTTTTGGGGTTGTAGATATTGCCCCAGGGTAATAATATCACAGCCTACGGTTTTTAAATCTTTAAGCGTTTCAAAAACTTCCGCTTCACTTTCCCCTAAGCCTACCATTATTCCTGACTTAAGAAGTAGGCCTTGGGGTCCTTGTTTCCTTACATAGCTTAACACCTTCAACGTGTTATCATAAGTTGCTCGATGACGTACGCGAGGGGTCAAGGCCCGCACCGTTTCTAAGTTGTGATTAAAAATTTCAGGGCAGGCTTTTAGGATAACATCTAAGGAGGCATGTTCACCGGCAAAATCAGAGGTTAAGACCTCAATGGTAACCTCACCAGCTTGTCGCCTAATTTCCTCAATCACCTTAGATAAATGCTCGGCACCTCCATCAAGCAAATCATCCCTAGCCACCATAGTAATCACCACATGCTTTAAGCCCAGCGCTAATACCGATTCAGCTACACGCTGGGGCTCATCAGCTTCTAATGCTTGAGGAGCTTTTGAGAAATCAATATCGCAAAAACCGCAAGCTCTGGTGCACTCTTTACCCATCACCAAGAAGGTCGCTGTCTTTTTAGACCAGCATTCCATTAGATTAGGGCATTTGGCTTCCTCGCAAACTGTGTGCAAGCGATTTTGGTTAAAGATATTTCCTGTTTTCCATACGTTGCTTCCGGGAGGGAGCTTACGATGTAACCAAGAAGGGAAACGTCCAAGGCCAACAGCTTTATCCTGGTGGGCCACGTCAGGATTAACAGGAAGAATGTTTAATTTTTTCTTTTTTATCCTGGGCGTATTATCAAACAGTTCTAAGGAATTCATAAGAATTAAGCCTGCTTTTTTTATATTTTAGAAGGAAAATGTAAAGGTGCATCAGCTACTATAAAGGTAGCTTCTAGCCAAGCCTCTGTCCCCCCATTAAATAGAATAATCTTTTTAATTGGCTCGATAGTCAAGTTATTCGCCATCGTCCAGCTCATTTGCACTATTATAATAGAAGCGTTGTGCCCACAGCTTGGAGCACCTAGATTTTTCCCTATAAATTTATCTTTTATTATTTGTGTAAATCCTTCCCTTTGATACGTAGCCTGAGACTTGTCTAAAGCATGCAAGGGAAAAGCTTCTACCGCTGCTTGATGCCCTTTCTAAAGCCCCCTGTAAGGACACTCCAGCTGGAGCAATGTCCGGGCATGCAAAAGCCACATGAGGGGTCGCCTCATACTGCGTATAGGCTTCTTTTCCAGCCGCATGGCGACCAGCTACGCAACCTTGCTGTGTAGCCCCATGAGGTAAACACCAGTTAGAAGCGATTTCACCCACAGCATAAATGCCGGGAACATTTGTTTCCATACTAACATTTACAGAAATCAAATCCTTTTCATTAAAACTGACTTCACCTTTTTCTAAACAAACCTTAGAGGTATTCATAAAGTGGCCTAAAACTACCCATAGCATCTTCGCTGTATTACTCTTTCCTTCCGCCTGCTGCACCTTCTGAAGTTTTGTCAATCCCTTCTACCTTTATTCCTTTGTGTCTATTATGATGTTAACTTTTCAAAAAGCTTTAGTAAGGACCGTAAAAACCTCCTTACTTTCTAGCGGCAAAAGACAATGCAACATTTCTTAAGTGGCAATAATTTTTTTTCTCAAGCTAAGCACTCATTTGTCTTCTCGCATTGCTTGGGTTTCTAGAGAAATGAATTTTCCAATTCCCCCTATAAGTTTAATAAGTTGGGAAGCTATTAATCCTTCTAGATTTTTCATCATCTTGCCAAGATCCCCTCTTTTTACCATGCGCGCATAATCAAAACCTAGCTTTTCAAGCTTGATGCCGAACTCTTCAGCCTCTTGAGTGTAAGTGTAAATTTCCAAGCAAGCCAATTAAAGCTTTAGAAAGAATCCATCTTTAAGTAGGCACCTTCTTATTTCTTTGCATCCATCAGCACTATAGATTTGCCACCTTGCGTCGTGTGAATAGCAGCCGGATCACATGCTGATCCTTCCCCTATAGCTACCCCTTCAAGATGATTTGAACTATTTTCCATCTTCTTTTCTCTTGCTTTATCAACTGTTCCGAGTACTACACCCCTACAGGTGAGGGGTAAAGAATGAACGTTAAGCTTAAGCTATAGGTATAGAAAGGCTAGAATAAAAGAGCTTTATCAAGGGTGAGACCCTTATTCTGCATCTTCATAAGGAAGATTCTCCCAGACGACTAAAGAGTTTTTAGTTAAGGGCAAAAATTTTATTCCAAAATTTCCCCTCTCACGCCATCCAATATAAAAATCACTTTTCCATTTAGGCCCGTAGGATAAACGTAAAGAGATGAATGGCTTTCCTCCATGTAACCCTAAGTAAAAAGATGTATAACGACCAGCAAAAACTGTGCGCGCTACTGACTCATAATGCAAGCAAGAAAAATGTTTTTTATTGATTTTTAGAAGGGTAAATTCGTCATTTACACATCCAGCATTCCCTATCACGTAATGACAGAAGTTATGTAAAGGATTGCGCACCATCCATGTAAAAGCCTTAAGAAAGCTAGTAGGCCTGCAAGGTTTAAACAAGGGCAGTTGGGCTTCAGCAAAAAGTCCATGATCATCATTTCCAAAAAGAGCCCATGTGCACCAATGGCCTACATCATACCAATAGATTTGGCTTCGGTGTCGAGGAATTAGGTAATAAAGCCAATGAGAAGAAGCTTGAAAATGATAAGTATCATATAAAAGCCTCTCTTCCTGTTCTAAAAGGAGTGGAGGCTCAACATAATAACACTCTGTAGGATACTTGTAAGCAGCACAGCCATAAAATAATCCAATCATTACACACAATGGTAGATAGAAAAAGTAGCTTCTGGCAAAGTAGTTAGACAAGTAAACTCCTTAACATCAGTTGATTTATTTCTTGCAAGAAATTATAAATAAGGCCATGAAATTGTTTTTAACCCTTTTAACACAGAGCCAGTTATGAGCGCCCTACCCAAAAAGAAGTTATGCTGGAATTGCGAAGGTCGTGTCGCATTTTCTGATGAGAACTGCCCTTATTGTGGTGTGTATCTAAGCTCTTCTTCTCTTCTTACCCAACATGATAAAAGCTTGACCCATATTGCTCCTTTTCCTTCTTATCGTCAAGATTCCTCTGCAACTTATGATATCAATAAAGTAGACGAAGAAGCTTCTGAGGAAGAAGAAGACTCAGAAGCAGCCACTTCTTCTGCTAATTATCCAACAAGCTTTTTGCTACCTTTTGTTTTATTGCTCACAGGCTCTGTTTTTCTTATTTTTGGGATCATTTTATTCAGTTTTTCTCAAGAAGGCATCCTAACTCTGCAATGGAATGCTAATTATTGGTTTTTATATCTAGGTACTGCTGGGCTTTTAATCTTTTTAAGCTGGCGAGCGATGCGCTCTTTGGATTAGCAGGTAGAGCTACTTTTAAGAGATTTAAGGGGTAGGAGTGCTGATTAGTTACACAAGAAACCTTTGAGTTACCTTATAAGGTTTTCTTCGTTCACCTTTCTTTTCCTTAACTTTAAGCCTTCTTCTGTCCAGAAAATGAGCGCCTTTAAGCTGCTTTTCCTCAACAAAGCACCTAGGATGAGAAATAAGATCTTTAAAAGATTAAGCAACTCCCCTTCTTTCTTAAAATGATAAAATAAACTAAAGATAATCCAGGTGAGAATGAGAGTGACTGCCTGCTGTTTGGTCTCATAAACTCTAAAAGATTTGCCTAAAATTTTTTGCTTAATCCGAAACCTTAAAAGATACAAGGAAAAAAAGGAGCCCTTTTGCTGAGAAGAGCTCCTAATCCATGCTTTTAAGAAACTTGCTCTCCCACTTCTTGTTGAAGGCCACAGCATTTTTTATATTTTTTACCACTGCCACAAGGACAACTTTCATTGCGTCCTGCCTTAGGCTCGACAACCAAGGGTTGTAAGCGAACAGCAGGAGCATTGCTTTCCCTTGCTTCTTCATTATTATTCGTGGAAAGAGCAGGTAGAGAGTCCCCATCTAAGTCGGCGACCAACGAGCGTTGGGTCTCAAGGCGCATCTGGCTTAATAATTGTTGGATAGCAGGATGATCCTGCGTTAAGATTTCAAAACGAAAGAGTCCTTGGGCAATCTCGCCTCTTAATAAATTACCTAATTCATCAAAAAGAATAAAAGCTTCTTGCTTAAACTCCATCAAAGGATCGCGCTGACCAAACGTGCGCAAGTTAACATCCGAGCGCAAATGATCCATAGCTAATAGATGTTCTTGCCAGCGTTGATCTAGCTTACGAATCATTAGATTACGAATAGCTTCGTTAACAGGTCTGGTAGCAGGCACTAGCTTTTCCCCTTGGCCAGCTTGGGCAGGAGCTTTTAGATCTTCACGTTCATATTTTTCATTAAAGGCTTTTACGATTTGATCAATCGCTTTTTTCTCAAGATCTATCATATCGGCGTGTTCATCATCGAAGTGCCCTTCAGGAAAGCTTACAGGAAAGTGGCTAATTAGCCAATGACGATAACCCTCTGGATTCCATCCGTTCTCCTCTCCGCGATTTTTAAAATACTTCTCCGCGGCTGCTTGGCAGACAGACTCTAAAACTTCAATAGCAAGGGGTTTAATATCTAGCGCATGTAAAATATCATTGCGGAAAGAGTAAATTTCTTTTCGTTGCTTATTCATCACATCATCATACTCTAGTGTATGCTTACGAATTGTATAGTTACGTTGCTCGATACGTTTTTGAGCAGTTTCGATAGATTTATTAAGCATGGAAGCAGAAATCGGCTCCCCTTCAGGAGGACGAAATTTCTGTAACACAGCTGTCAAGCGAGGAGAAGCAAATAAGCGCAATAAAGAGTCTTCAAAAGAAACATAGAATTTAGATGAACCAGGATCTCCTAAACGAGCACATCGGCCCCGCAATTGGCGATCAATACGACGTGATTGATGACGAGTGGTCCCCATGACATAAAGGCCCCCTATCCCAGCGACACCAGCTTCAAGTTTAATATCTGTTCCTCGGCCTGCCATATTAGTGGCAATAGTAATAGCTCCACGTCTACCCGCACTCGCTATAATTTCCGCTTCTCTGGCGTGATTCTTAGCGTTTAAAACCGTGTGCTCTAATTTGTTTTGTTTAAAAATACGGGAAAGTTTCTCTGAAACCTCAACCGATTCTGTTCCAATTAAAAGAGGACGGCCAGCTTCATGCACCTCACGAACGTCTTTTAAAATTGCGCTGTATTTCTCACGTTCAGTCATATAAATTTCATCATTGAAATCTTTGCGCAAGCAAGGTTTATGAGTAGGTATTTCCAGGACGTCTAATTTATAAATTTGCTTAAATTCATTAGCTTCTGTTACCGCAGTTCCGCTCATCCCTGCTATCTTTTCATACATACGGAAAAAGTTTTGTAAAGTAATAGTCGCATACGTTTGCGTCTCCTTTTGGATGGAAACGGCTTCTTTTGCTTCTATAGCCTGATGCAGGCCATCAGAAAAACGCCTACCAGGCTGAGGGCGTCCGGTATTTTCATCAATGATAATAATTTTATCATCCTGGACAATGTAATCGACATCTTTTTCCATCAGTAGATGCGCACGCAATAACTGGCGAAGATTATGCGCTCGTTCTTTCCGCTTAGCATCCTCTTCTTGCACTTCTAACTTTTTTTGCACTCGAGCCGTTTCATCTAAAGAGGTATCTTCATCGATTTGCAAGTATTCATGGCTAATATCTAGCATGATAAAGTCATCGCCATGCTCACTGCCTACGACCTCTTTCCAGAGATTAATCCCTTTGTCCGTTAATTCATACTCATTGCTTTTTTCATCGATGAGAATATAAAGTTCTGCTAAAGCTGTATGCTTTTCTTCTTTATTAGGATCTGAATAATAGTATAAATCCCATTTATCAATAGCCGCTCGAACATCTGGATCCTCTTTCAAACGTTTTAAGATTTTATTGTTAGGCGTGCCCTTACCTACTAACCACAGCTTGCGATAAGCCTCTTTTTCTTGTTCTTCTTCCTTTTTATCGCGCTTTGCTTTTGCAGAAAAACCTTCATTAGGCTTTAAAACATCTAAAGTTTTTTTAGCTTCAGAAGCAAGACGATTACATAAGTCGCGTTGGAAGCGTACCATATCTGCTACGCTTTGTTTAAGCTCATCATACATTTGTCTGCTAACAGGTACAGGCCCTGAGATAATCAAGGGAGTTCTAGCTTCATCGATTAAGATGGAGTCCACTTCATCAATAATAGCATAGTAATAGCCGCGTTGAACTTGCTCTTCTTTACTAGAAGCCATGGAATTATCGCGTAAATAGTCGAAGCCAAATTCAGAGGCAGTTCCATAAACAATATCGCTAAGATAGACTTTTTTACGTTCCTCCATTGGCGTATCATTTGTTAAAGAACCTGTGGTTAATCCCAACCAACGAAAAACAGTTCCTACCCATTCACAGTCACGCTGAGCTAGATAATCGTTAACAGTAACCAAATGAACAGGTTTTTTAGTAAGAGCATTTAGATAAAGAGGCATTACTGCCGTTAGAGTTTTACCTTCGCCAGTTTGCATTTCGGCAATTGAGCCATGATGTAAAGCAATAGCCCCTACTATCTGTACATCATAAGGGACCATATCCCATTTCTGATGATAACCTGAAACGTGAATTTCTGTGCCTGCTAAGCGCCTACAAGCGTTTTTTACCACGGCATAGGCTTCCGGAAGTAAAAGCTCTAATGTTTCACCTTTTTTGTATCGTTCCTGAAACTCTTGCGTTTTTGCCCGTAGTGCCTCATCACTTAAATTTTGAAACTTAGCATCATACTCATTAACTTCTTGTGCTATTTTAAAATATTTTCGTCTTAGACGATCCTGAGCCGAACCAAAAATTTTTTTTAAAAATCCAAACATGATATCTCAACTTTTTTAGGCATTTAAGAAGATAAGAATACTTAAAAATTGCTTTTAATACAAGCAACGTGCATAAACTCTAGAAATAAGCCTCAAAAGCTTTTTCTTTGCTTATGCGCTTTTAGGAAGCTTCTTACGCGATCATCCATTGAAAAAACCAAACCTTTAAGAAGTTAGAAAATCGTTAAAGGGAAACTTTTTCTTTTTAAAATGCAGGCTTAAGTGTTCCTTTTTTAAGGTATCCTTTAAAAGAAAAAATAGATTATTTAGATAAACATTCAGCCTCCCTTTCATGCATGCAACAGAATCTAGGGAAAGTTTGTTGCTTTGGGAGACTTTGGATTAAGAATTAGACATACAATAAGGTAAGGAAGAAGGTTTACCTAAAGCGCAGGAAAGGATAATACGCTTAAAAAAAACTTAGTCTATATATCTAACCCTCTGCAAGCTATCTCTCTCCTTAAGGAAAGGACTTTTATAAAGTACGGAGCTGCATAAGAAGTACTTCAAAAGCGTATAAGCTCTATAAGCTTTTAAAAAATTCATTAAAAATTGAGGGCTGAGAGCCATCTGAGATTTGCCCATGTTAGCTAAGTGCTTTTCCCATACTCTGGCCCATTAAACATTTAATTTCTAAACCTTGCCGGCTAGCAGCTAGCAAATCTTGATCAAATTGAATCTTACCAGGCTCAAATAATAAGATTAAGGAAGAACCGCCAAATGAAAAATAGCCTTTTTCATCTCCTTTTTTTTGCAGCACATCAGGCTGATAGGTTTCGTGAATACTACCTACATTAGTCGCTCCGATTTCTAAAAACAAGATACAACCAAAGGAGGATGTAGCTAATTTACAAAGAGTCCTCTTGTTCTTAGTAAAAATATGAATATCTTTTTTTAAGGCCGCAGGATTGACAGAGTAAAGCCAACCATTAATGATTTTTGTTTTGCCAGCCACGCAATCACAGGGAAAATGGTAACGATGGTAATCGGTAGGACAAAGCCGAGCGATGGCCATCGCTCCCTTAGCATAGTGCGCGGCTAAATCAGCATCGTCTAATAAACTTGTTAAATCAAATTTCTCTCCCTTGACGATAAAGCCATCTACTTGGGATAGATCGGAGTAGAATAAGTAACGTCCATCAGCAGGAATAATAGCCACATCCTCTCCCAAAGCAAGAGGGCGAGCTGTAGGTTTAAGCTTGCGAATAAAGAAATCATTAAAAGACTTAAAATAAGAAACTTCTTCTAAAAATTCTAGCGGGTCTAAGCCAAATTCACGAATGAAAGGCTCTATTTTATTCTTAGACTTAACCGAAGCTTGCCATTTACCATACCAGGCTGAGAAAAAAGAATATTTTACTAAACTATGTAAAAGCACAGGCCCTACTAGTTTGCTGATCCAATCGTGACCATATAAAAGCTTAAGGGCTCTGGCCCCATACACTTTTTCTATTTCACGCTTGCCATTTTTTCGATCAAGATAGTAAATAATATCCATGGCTCTTAAGGACTGGGGATTCCCTGTTTAGTGGCAAATTGTGAAAAGAAAGTCAATTGACTAATAAACTCTGTATCAAAAGTCTGGAGCAGATGGTTGGCTTTTATAGCTTCTAACAATTGATAAGCAGCTCTTACCATATGTAAAGTAGATTCTTTATCCTGAGGATTTTGTAAATAGGAAGATTGTCGATCCTGGTAATAAAGAAAAAGTTCCCGCAAAGCTTTTTGCTGTTCTAAATTCATTTCAGTGACAAAGATGAGTTGATCTAAACGTTTAAGTTCATTTTTTACTACTACGCTAGGTTCTGTTTCCTTCAAATTATAAAGAGGTTCAGCAGCAACTAAACGATTTAAACAACTCAAGGTAGCTATTAAAAAAAGTATATATTTCATGATTTCCTAAATTTTTCTAATAAGGAGGGAAGAGATTTTTGTTAGGAGCCGAGTTAGCCTATCAAGTAGAGAGTTTAAAAAAATCTAAGCTTTCTACCTATTTGTCTTACCTGCTTAATCTGTCTATGTGCTTTCAGCCACTTTGCATTTCCTGGTAAGGCTTATAAGCCATTTAAAACAACAGCCTCTTTAGTAAAAAGCTTAAAGTCTTTTCATAAGAGAAAAAAGGCAGCCACTAGACTTTTTATAAACAAATGCTTAAATGATTTTTATTTTATTGCTACTTAGCTATTTTTTGACTTCTCAACTCTATAATACGTTTATCAATTTTTGCCAAGTTTGTTTCTTGAATGCTGATCTCGCGGTTAATTTCTTTTAAAACGATCTCCGGAGCCAGATTCTCATCATCGATTTTTATTTTTAAAGTAGAAGAAATTCTAGTGTTTTCTACTAACTTTTCTCGTAAAGTCTTCATTTGCTCTAAAGCTGTCAGGCGTATATGCTGATCAAGATCGCTCTCGCTCTTAAAAAACCTTACTATATGCCATTGAGAATTAAGATTTTCATCCAATCTTTTAAGGTTCTCTTTATGAACACTATATTGCATTAAAGCGTAAAAAGCATTTAGAACATGGATTCTGGAAGCTTTTTCTTCTTCTATTTTTTTATCAATAAACTTCATTTTGCGATAAAATCTCTGAATAGCTATGGCTGCCTGATTTTTTTTATTGAATAAAGCTAGCTGCTCTCTTTTTGCAATCTTTTCAGCCGTCAGTACATCCGTTAAAGGTTTAAAAGAATCATCTTCTGATAAAGACTTAAGAGACTCAGGCTCCGAAGCAATGGAGGGCTTGCTGACTACTTTGGTTTTTATTTCTTCTGAGTAAATAAGAGTTTTAACGGCGCGGTCAAAAGCTAGTCGGTATTGAGAAAGAAAAAACAATTTCAGACTATGAAAAATTTTAGAAGCAATTACAGTAATCCGAGCGCTAAGCGTTTTTGAATGCTTTTTATAAAGAGTTCTACAATCCACTTCTATATGGTGCCTAGGATGCTTTATAAGCAAATTAATCTGTTTATTTATTTCAGGATACCAAAAATGATCCCCTAAGCTGCAAATGCGCATAATATTATTCGCCATACATTAACCATATAAACGTGTGATTGTGCATGATATTAACTTAATCTTACAATTTTTAAAAGTTTTATCAAATTTTTATTTTAAATAATTCACAAGCATTTCTTACTGTTTGGTCTGCTAATTCTTTCAAAGAGATATCTTTTAGCTGAGCAATAGTTTGAGCTGTTTCTACTATATAAGCAGGCTCGTTTATTTTTCCCCGTCGAGACTGCGGTGCTAAATAAGGCGCATCTGTTTCTATCAACAACTTTTCTAGAGGTATCCTCTTTACAATCTGGCGCAGCTCTTCGCTATTTTTAAAGGTCAATATCCCACTTATTGATAAGTACCATCCTCGCTCTATGACCTGTTCAGCCTCCTCTATAGTGCCCGTAAAACAATGCAAAACTCCGGGATGATGTTTACCATTGCTACTCTTATATTCTTTATCTAAAATTTCAAAGAAATCTTTAAAAGCATTTCTACAGTGAATCACTACGGGCAACTTACATTCTAAGGCTAAGTGAAAATAACGCCGCAAGAAATCTTTTTGAATAGCAGACGAAGAAGCATAATAATGGTAGTCTAGTCCCGTCTCACCTATGGCGACTAAATGGCCTTTACGTGCATGCCTAGCAATCACAGCAAAAACGATTTCGCCTTCTTTTTCTACATCATGAGGAGGTGTAGCGGCCGCATTATAAATCCATGGATAATTTTTAGCTAATTCTAGACCTGCGTTTAAGGTGCTAATACTTGTGCAAATATTTATAACCGAGCGCACTCCTGCATGCTGCGCGCGTTGTAAAAGTGAATCAACAGCCGTAAAAGTAGAATCTGTTAAATGAGCATGCGAATCAATCCATTGCAGTGCATTTGCCATTATTGCTTCATCCTCTTTAGAGCACCTTTGATCTTTCTTAGCTCAGGCATCATAGAATATAGCTCTAATAATTTACAATCACCTTTCCATTAGGCGTTAAGAAAGCCAATTAAAGCTTTTTTACCTGCATCTCATCATTTAAATGGGGAAAATCGTTATTTATCCTCCTTAATTCCTTTAATTTTAGTAAATCTTTTCTATCATTTGGCTTCCTTAAGCGAAAGGCAAATATTTTCCCTTAGAATATTCTCTATAACCTTTGAATATTAATTTTTTCTACTCTAAAAAAAATTAATAAAGAAGAATAAAAATAACATGCCTTTTTATCCGGTAGCAAATCTACCCGAGACAAGTCTAGACAGGTAATTAATATAAAAAATTTATCTACCTTCTTCCTTTGGAGGCGGTTGGGTCAATTAATCTTATTCCAGTATAGGAAATTCTAAAGAAGGAGTTTACCTAAAATCCGCTCTTATTTTCTCATCCTTCTTATATTTCCTTCTCATAAAAAAACCTGTTTAAGCATAAACTAAAACGCTAAAAAAGTTATGATTTCATTATTTAGCAAACATGTAGAAAATCATCTTTAAACGTTTCTTTTTCTGCTATAGCCCGTAGGGATAAGCCTAGTATTTTTACCCCCAACTTTTAAGCTAACACGCTTTTTTCTCAAAAAATAGAAGTAATATAAAAGCCCCCCTGATACGAGGCTTGAAAAAAAATTCATTAAGCACGAAACTCTTTTATATAAAGTTAAATTTTGGTTAAAGGGCACTAAAACCAGCAAATAATAAAACAGATAAAAACGCTAATAAGCTAAAAGATAAAAAATTTTACCAGTGGCTGGATGATGTCTGGCTATTAATAATTAAAGAGAAGGAGGAGAGCTCTAACCTTTCAGAATTTCTCCCACACAGGATAGCCAGGCAGACCTTCTTCAAAAAAGAAAAGCCTTTTTAAAAAAGGAATTAACCTAAACAACAATTATATAGATAAATTTTTAAAAGTAAAATTTATACCCTTAAAGAAATAAGAATTAGATTTTTAACTTTTAGCAAAATTACTTTTTTGGCATGGTAGGAAGTGTTCATTATTTATTTTTTTAGTCGTTTGATTGTTCGATAGTAGAATTGCTATCATTGCGACTATTCTTTCTATGTAGGGCCTGCTCTATAGGGAAGAGAAATAAAACCCGCGGATCTAAGAATTAGGGGTCAAAAATAAAGCTTATTAATAGTTTTTGTAGAAAGGAAATAACATGGCTATTGGGCAAAGCGTTAATTCACAACTTTACTCTCAAGATTTTTGCATTGAAAATCTTTATAAACTCAATGAACTCAATTTAGGCGAGTCTTTAGAAAAAACTATTCAGGAGCAAGCCGACAGCGTGGCATGCATGATGCCAGACCATAAGTTAAATAGAATCAATAATTACGGCTTTATTACTTATAAATTTGATACAGAGAGGGTGAGAACATTAGGCGAACGTATCTCTAAAAAAGCTAAAGGAATCCCTTTAGGCCATACCGATTCTTTTCTCCACGAGCCTACTCCTGGATTAAGTACAGCCTTCTTAGTATCGCCTCAACATGTTCTTACTGTCGCGCACTGTATTACACGTTCAAATCCCTATACGAAATTAAAACCCAAAAAAGCAAGAGGCGTTATTGTCCGAACAAGTCTAAAAGCGCAAAGCGAATTAGAACGTATTAAATTCGTATTTGGCTTTCAGATGAAAAGTCAAAAAATGAGGACTGAGGATTATGAATTTTGTGAATCAGATATTTACAGTTTTAAAAGAGTGGTTTTTTTTAATTATACATGTGCGCCGGATTACCTAATTGATTGGGCTCTAATAAAGTTAGATAGAAAAGTGATCGGGCGTCAACCTTTAGCAGTTAATTTTATAAAAAAGTCTTTATTAAATAAAAAAATCTTTATGTTAGGACATCCGCGAGGTTTACCCTTGAAAATTCATCTAGGGGCGTCCGTAAAAAAAGAATGTAGTGAACAACATATCGAAACAAACTTAGACTCTTTTCATGGAAATTCAGGCTCTCCTGTAATCGACGAAAATCTTGAAGTGGTAAGCATCCTTTTTGCAGGAAATGTAAGTAATAAACCCTGGACTACACCATCTGGCTATGAAGCCAGCACAAAAATGAATCTTCCTGCTAAGCAGTTAAGACCTAACCCCACGAACCGCACCCATTTATGCCAAACTACCCATGGCATGTCTTTTGTAAGAATTCATTTAAAAAAATTGAAGTTAAAAAAGCAGAATAAAAATCTAGAGACTGCTGAGTTAAGTGAAATAGGAGCACATTACCTAAATTTCTATCTTAGCATTTGTATTTCCGACCAGGAGGATGAAGCATGGATCTGCTCGGTTAAAGCAAAAGCTTTTAAGTATTTAAGCCAAGCTGCTATAGAGGATCATCAAGAAGCCTTATGTAATTTAGGCATATGCTATGAAAGAGCACTAGGTACGAGAAGAGATTTAAGGAAAGCTTTTGAATGTTTTAAAAAGTCTTTCGAGAATGGCTATAAAAATGCAGCTTACCATTTATTCCAGTGTTATGAAAGTGGAATAGGGACGGAGAAAGACGCAAAATTGGCTCAATATTATTTTGACCTAGCCCATGCCTTCGGCCATAAAGATGTAATAAAAATTGAGGGACCAAATTGCCTATTGATGTAATTGTACGAAAAAAGGTATATAATAAATTTTTGAGGACACTTATACCAAGGAGACGATCTAGGCATGCAAATAGCTCTTTTGAGGAATCAACGAGATTTTCATCTATCGACTAAAACAATATTCCAAGAACCTTTTAAGCAAGCTTATAAAAATTTTAGCATAACTTTTTGTAATAAGGCTTGCTGCCCAGACCAGCTAAAGCCTCTATCGACTAGCAAGAAAATCGTTTGCTTATTCACAGCTTTAATCTATTGTGTGCCTCTCGTTAATACGATTATATTTGTTTCTAAGGAAATATTATGTTCTTTTAAAAACAAACTTCAATGGGAAAAATATTATGAAAATCACCCATTAAATAAATTGACCGACAATAACTTGAAAATTTTAAAAAAATCTCTTTCCTCAGCTATCTTGTCAATTGATTTTGATCACTCCCTTAAATATGCTAAAACTCAAGAATGTAGCCTAGCTGAATTAGAGTTTAATTCTGAAGGAAAGTTGAAGAATGTGTATTATGGTCACTCTCTATCGGATGAAGGTTATGAAGGACGAGGATTTAATCTCAAGAATGATTCTTTTTATGTGCTTTTATCTATTCAAATTTCAACTTCTAAAGCCCATAATCATAATCCTTATTATCTAGAAGCTGATGATTTAGAATATTACAAGACACACTATCCCTCTCGCATCCAGGAAGCTCTCGAGCTCATGCTTGATAAACTTAACAATAAATATGCTGAATTAGCCCTTGTAAATTTTAAGAAATCTCAAGATGACCCGCATGTTTGCAAGGTGGTCTATTTGTAGCTTTGCGGAGCTAGAAAGGAATTTTAGTCTAAAGGCCTTGGGCAAGAGCGTTAGCTTAAACCCTTATAAATAAACAAAGCATACAACAAAAAAAATCTCTAGAACTTCTTAATACACACACACACCTTAAGAAAAAATCTTTCTGCTTATCCAATAGATGAGCTCAGGGCTTAGCTTATTTAAGCTTCTTGCTGAAAGAATCTTAGACGCCGCCATTTAAAGCTAATGACTTCATTTACAATCAACATCCCTAAAAGGATTAAACCCGCTGAGAAAATGCCGCCTGCAGTTAAAGCTTCATCGAGAAATAAATAGCCTAATAACATACCTACCGCAGGAAAAAAACAAGAAACCATTGATAGAGCTGTAGGACCGCAATGCTCTAAAAGATAGTAATAAATCAAAAAAGCTAAATATGTACCTAGCAATGTCAACCCTAAAATAGCTAGCATACTGGTTAATGAGGGAAAGGTAAAACTAGATTTTGTCTCTAGGGAACCTAAGACAAAAGGTAACATCATCAATGCTGTCATGAATAATTGGGCCGTTGGAGCTACAAAACGGGCTTGCCCAGCAATAAACTTTTTAGCATATACATGGCTAATAGCATAACAAAAAGCCCCTACTAACGCCGCAGACATACCTATAAAATCTCCATCCATGCCTTGAGCAATGTTGGGGGAAAATAGTAATAAAATTCCAAAAAAGCTTATTAAAATGCCTATGAGCTTATGAATAGACATTCTATCATTTGGCAAAAACAAATGAGCCAAAATGGCTGTAAACATGGGTGAGCAGCCATTTAGTATGGCTGCAAGAGCGCTTTCTATAGAGGTTTCAGCATAACAAAATAAGAAGGAAGGAAGCCCCGAAGAAAATATAGCCATAAAAGCTGAATGTTTCCAAAAAGTAAAGCTTTTTGGTAAAGATCCTCCCTGTAAGCGTAAAGCTATCCAAAATATTAGACTAGCTAAGCTGACTCGCAGAAAAACAATCGTGGCAGGATTAAAATCAACCAAAGCAAGTTTTATCAAGAGAAAACAAGGGCTCCACATCAATGTGAGAGCTAGTATTAAAAGAGATCGCTTAATAGGTGTCATATTAAACTAAAGAATAATTGTTAATATTCATGATACCTATAACAAGGAAATAACCGCAAATGAAAAAACGGGAGTGTTTTTTCTCCCGTTTTAAATCTATAGAAAGTAGAGCTTTAACTATTGACCCACAGTCCAACGCAAGAAGTTAGTTAGTTGAAGGGGCTTGCCGCTTTGCTTGGCGCGCTCTTCAACGATCTGGGCAATCGATTTGCTATCGTTCCTAATGAATTTTTGCTTGGTTAAGCATACACTTTCATAGTAGGCATTGAGCTTACCTTCCACAATCTTATCAATGAAATTCTCTGGCTTATTTTTGATCTGGCTTTTGGCAATCTCTTTCTCATTATTTATAAGCTCTGCGGGAACTTTTTCAGGAGAAAGAAATTCTGGATGAGCAGCCGCTACATGCATAGCGATATCTTTAGCTAAAGATTGTTCTGCATCAGAGCCTTCTATCTCAACCATTGTAACGACTTTACCACCAAGGTGAGAATAAATACCAATCGATTTAGATGGAGACTTTGCAGCTGTAAACAAGCGTTTAATCTGGATATTTTCGCCAATCGTTTGAATAACTGTTGCACGATATTGGTCAATAGATATGGAAGTATCTTTAGAATAAGGCTGCGCAAGAAATGCTTCTAAAGAGGTAGGATGGGTTTTAGCAATCTCTGCAGCAATGTTTTCCAAGAACTCTTTAAAACGTTCATTTTTAGCTACAAAGTCCGTCTCTGAGTTAACTTCAACAATAGCAGCAGTCTTGTCATTTTCAAAAAAGCCAATCATCCCTTCGTTAGTGGTACGGCCTTCTTTTTTAACAGCAGAAGCAATGCCTGCCTTACGGAGATTTGAAATAGCAAGCTCCATATCTCCATTAGCCTCTTCCAAAGCTTCCTTACATTTTCCCATCCCTACGCCGGTTCTCTCGCGTAGTTCTTTAATCATTGTAGCAGTAATAGGCATCTTTGACATAAATTAAACCTCCGAAATTGCAGAAGCTTTTTCATCGGCCTCATCTTTTTCATCATATTTGCCGCTTACACCTTCTTCGTTTTCCTCATCTTCTTTTACATCGCCTTTGCCAAATGCAATTTGCATTTCGTTTTTCTTTTCTATAATAGCATGAGCTAATGCTTGGATGATAAGTTTAACGCTCTTAAGAGCATCGTCGTTACAGGCAATGACATATTCGATAGGGTCAGGATTACAGTTTGTATCCACTAAGCCCATCACAGGAATACCTAATTTGTTAGCTTCAGCTACAGCGATATGTTCTTTACTTGGATCTACTACGATCACCAGGCCTGGTAGCTTACGCATCCCTCTTATTCCTGAAAGATTGCTATTGAGTTTCGTGTAATCTTTATTTAATAAAGAAAGCTCTTTCTTTGTTAATCCTTCTCCGCCTGAAGTAATACGTTTTTCAATACGTTCAAGCTTTTTAATGGATTGGCGGATTGTTGACATATTAGTTAGCATACCACCTAGCCACCTTTCGCAAACATAAAATTCTCCCGCTTGCTCAGCTAGCTCACGCACGACTACTTTCGCTTGTTTTTTTGTCCCTACAAATAAGATAGAACGATGTTTTGCGACCACCTCTTTAACTACTTCTGTAGCCAATCTTATCTGTTGAAGAGTTTTAGCTAAATCTATGATGTATAATCCATTGCGCGCTTCAAAAATGAAACGTTTCATTTTTGGATTCCATCGACGGGTTTGGTGACCAAAATGAGCACCAGCCTCTAGTAGATCTTTAATAGTAACATTAACTTGTTGTTGTGTTGCCAAGCCTTGTCCCTTTATTTTGACGACGGCATTCTACTTAAGATAGAATTTCGGTCTTGGTTGATATTAGAATTTGTAAATTGAGCGCCTGATCAGAATCGAACTGACACTCGTAGCTTGGAAGGCTACTGTTCTACCATTGAACTACAGGCGCATTTAATGATTGCGAGTTAAATTATGCCTGATGTGGTAATTCTTTTGCAACATCAATTCAATTTTTGCAATCCTATTTTGCTTTAGAATTCAAAATCGTATATTCTCAAAGCCGGACAATAAAAATCATGGCACGACATATACATTCTTCTTCTCGCAGAGCAAAAAGCAATCTTAATATACCAGAAAAGGCTAATAAAATCCTTAATCTGATTTTTATCGCCCTGGTTGTAATTATCCTGCGCATTTGGTACCTGGCTGTTATCCAATATGAGGTCAAATTAGAGGAGGCGCTTAAACCTCAACGAAAGACTGTCATTGAACCCTCTAAAAGAGCTACTATTCGCGACCGCTTCAACTATCCCTTAGCTCTGAATAAAATTTCTTATCGGGCTGCTATCATCTACTCTCAGCTGCGCCACATTCCTTCGATTAGATGGGAAAAGGATGCTCAAGGAAATAAAAAAAAGAAATTTAAACGTAAAGAGTATATTACGCAGCTGTCGCAGCTGCTAGGAGAAGAGCTTCACTTAGATCCTCTAAGGCTGGAGGATCTTATTCATGCTAAAAGCTCATTTTATGGACAGATACCTTTCGTAATTAAAGAAGATCTTACCGAAAAAGAATATTATCGCTTGAAAATGCTTGAAAAGGATTGGTTAGGCCTTCATGTGCAGAAAGTACCTAAGCGCCACTATCCTAAAGGACGTGTAGCTGCAGATATCATTGGATATATGGGGGCGATTAACCGTCAGGAATATGATAAAATCATGCGGGAGATCAAAATGTTGGAAGCATATATTCAAGGTAGTGATGCAGGGGACGAAATACCTCTTCCCTCAGGTGTTGATAATTTAACTCAAGCCCGGCAGCGCCTTCAGGATCTTCTCGATCACGCTTATACGATTAATGACTATGTAGGGAAGGCCGGAGTAGAGGGCAGTTTTGAAAATAATCTAAGGGGCTATCATGGCAAGAAAAGTTATTATTCTGATTCGCGCGGCAATTTCTTAAGAGAATTATCAGGCTCGCATGAGCCTGTAGCAGGACAGCGCATCCTTCTTACGATTTCGGCTGAGCTGCAAGAATATGCAGAGCAACTTCTTATTCAAAATGAACGTATTCGCGAAACGCGTTTATCAAAATATCCTTCCAAGCTTACCAAGCAACCATGGATTAAAGGAGGGGCTATAGTAGCATTAGATCCCCAATCAGGGGAAGTTCTTGCTTTAGCCTCTTACCCACGCACAGACCCTAATGATTTTATTCCCGCTGCTAATCCAGAGGCAGCAAAAAAGAAAATAGCCAACATCATTCGCTGGTTTGAAAGTGAGAATTATATAGCTGAAATGTGGGATCAAAAACGCCCCCTAGAAAGAGAACTTTATCAGGAGGAAACTAAAGAATTTTATGAAGATACCTTAATGGTTGATTGGAATAATTATTTAAAACTTATACTGAAAGCCGATACTCCAATCATGCAGGCTATCCAAGAGGTAGATAGCGTGCAAAAGGCAGTGATTATCCAACAAGCGATTGATAGGTTAATTGAATTAAGTGGCACCTGTAACATCTATGCGCTGTTAAAGCTACTGTATGGTGAAGATGGAACTCAAATGCGAAAAGAAAAAATTCCCCTTCCAACACAGCTGACAATTGAGAATAATTTAAAAGCACACGCCGACAGCGTTGAACAACAAAAGAAAATATTAGCTCCCTATTTTTCTGCTTTATTTTTACATTATGATAAGATCTTACTTGTTGATCTATGCCGCCTTGCCGTCTGTAACGATCGCTTTTCTCCCCAGCTCCTTGCTGTAAAAGGACAGCAATCGCTTGAGGATTATAGAAATTCTTCCGCTGCCTATATTTCTTTACAAGAAACAGCGCAAAAAATGGCTAAAGAATTATTCCATGAACAACATTTCATACCTTGGCGCCAAGAAAATGAAAAGCTTTTTTTAAAAGAAAAACGGGCAGAAGAAAAAGCCCATCATCAATACCCCAAGCCTTATATAGACTATTTTGATAAGCAAGAAAAAGAGATGTTTAATTTGTTTTGGAATGAACATCAATGGGACTTACTTTTAGTCTTTTTGACAGGTCGCCTTCCCTACCATGGATCAGCAGAAATTAGGCCTTATCTTAATCACTTTTTAACCTGGCATAACGAACTGCAAGCAGGTGCTCATGCGGCACTTCCTTGGAAAAATGCCTTTTTTAATTTATCTTTTGTTTTGAAAGGCTTAGATGAAGAGATGACTAAAGATTACTTGCGTACTTTTCGCAGCTTTCATCATCTAGATAGACCCTTACTTGGATATTATCGTTACCTCAACAAAACTAATGGAAAGCAAATAGAAAAGGATCTTGCCCGCGCTTTTTATCCTCTACGGGGATACGGATATGGGCGTTCCCAAGCCTATAGGCAAGCTGCAACGCAGGGCTCTATTTTTAAGTTGATTACCTCTTATGAAGCATTAAAGCAACGCTATCAGCATCTAAACAACGATAAACTCTCTCCTAGCAGCATCAATCCTTTAATTATGGTCGACCAGATCTTTAAAAAAGGTAAGGATACTTTTGTAGGTTATCACCAAGATGGCACTCCTATTCCTCAATATTACAAGGGAGGCCGTATGCTTAAAAGCCATGCCAAAAACATTGGTAAAATTGATATGATTCGTGCCATTGAAACCTCTAGTAATCCTTATTTTTCTATTCTAGCAGCAGAGTATTTAAGCTCTCCGGCTGACCTTTCTCAAGCGGCTTCAGATTTCTCTTTTGGCACACGCACAGGTATAGACTTGCCTGGTGAAATTGCAGGAAAAGTTCCTAATGATCTTATAACCAATCGTACCGGCCTTTATTCTATGGCTAATGGCCAACATACTTTAGTTGTTACCCCCCTGCAGACTAGCATTATGCTGTCTGCTATAGCTAATAAAGGGCATGTTTTGAAGCCCAAGATAGTTTCTTTAACAGCCGGGTACCGTTCACAAGCACAGAGTAAACAACCCCTTGAAGCTGCCTGTCTTGATCACTCCCAAATCGTGAAAAAAGCTCCTACCCTCGTTCAAAGAAACCTATTTATGCCTGATATTATTCGCAATATTCTGCTTATTGGTATGCATAAAGTAGTTTTAAAACAATTATCTGAGGGATTGACTAGCCTTTCCCGCTTTTACCGTGAATATCCTGAAGCTATTGCCGACTATCTCGAGCTCAAAGACGAAATGGTGGGAAAAACCAGCACAGCGGAATCCATGGAGAATATTGACTTAGACTTTTACGATGGGACAAACCTTTATACTCATGTCTGGTTCGGAGGCATTGCTTTTAATCAAAAAATACCTAGCGATTCGCATGCTCTCCTGTATCTAGATCGCTGGGGCAATCCTGAATTGGTGGTGGTAGTCTACCTAAAATATGGCGCCTGGGGAAAAGAATCGGCTCCTTTAGGAGCTCAAATGGTGCGAAAATGGCGAGAAATCAAAGCTCGTCATGAAGCTCATCGCTAATGGCGAAATGTTTTACCAGAAGCTTTAAACCAAATTTTACTTCATTCAGCTTTAAAAAGTTTTGCTTTAAAAGCTTATACTCTTCCCCTCTTAGTAAGTTAAACAAATAAGCCCGCTTAAATCCTTATATGGCAGCCTGCTTTAAAAAATCATCTTAAGACAGCCAATTGTTTATTTATAAGCTTTTAAGCGGTTCTTTATAGAGCGATATGCTTAAAAAAAAACTATTCTTAATTAAAAGGGGAAGCTCAAGAAGATTTAAGTGTCTATTTAGCTTACATAATTGCTTTTTTTAAAGCTTCTTAAGTCCTATAAGGGCGATAAAAAAGAAAGCATGGCTATCTGTTTTTTTAATTGGGAGTTGAGGGATAGAATTGAGGGCAATAAGCCAAACTACGAAAAAAAATTGTATTCGATCAAGGAATTGATAATTTTCCCTTATTGAAGCAAAGGGTGAAATAAAGGTTTCCAGACATAGTTTACCCTAGCTGTTATCATCATTGCTCTCAGATTTACAAGCTAGCCTTCTCTTTATTTTGCAAAAAAAGCTCTGTTTCCTTGCATAGCTCTATTTTTGAGAGGTGCTTAAGATAGCTCTCTTAAGAGTTAACCATTGAAAAAATATCATTTTGCAGAGTATGGTAGATGCTTAAATTAAACTTTATTTTATCGGAAAAGTGGCTTTTATGAAGGATGAAACTCTTATCAATTCACCACTAGGAAAACAGACCTTTTATGATACTGTATATGATCCTAGCTTACTATGCCCTTTACCTAGAGATAAACAACGCCAAGCAATTGGGATTGCTGATGTAAATTTACCTTTTCAAGGCTATGATGTTTGGAATGCTTATGAGCTGTCATGGCTTAACGTAAAAGGCAAACCTCTCCTAGCGATAGGAGAATTTTTCTTTCCTTGCCAATCCCCTTATATTGTAGAATCTAAATCTTTTAAACTTTATTTAAACTCCTTCCATCAAACAACCTTTGCCAATCTAGAAGATGTCCAGGCCATCTTAGAAAAAGATTTAGCAAAATGTGTGGGCCAGCCAGTAAAAGTTAACCTTATTCAATCTAAAGATTATGCAAGCCTTTGCTTAAAAAATCTCCCTGGGTTTTGCTTAGACAATTTAGATATTGAAACCAATCTTTACGCGGTCGATCCTTCCATTCTTGAACATGCCGCAGAACTTGTGGAGGAAGAATTTTATTCTAATCTTTTAAAATCTAACTGCCCTGTTACCAAACAACCTGATTGGGCAAGTCTTTACATTCATTATATAGGGCCTAAAATTAATAAAGAGTCCCTTCTTAAATATATTATTTCCTTTCGCAGCCACTATGAATTTGGAGAGCATTGTATTGAACGTATTTTCATGGATTTGCAAAAATATTGTCGCTGTCATAAGCTGACAATTTATGGCCGGTACACCAGACGAGGGGGCATAGATTTAAATCCCTTTCGTTCAAATTTTGAAAGCTTCATGAGAAATATCCGGGATTATCGCCAATAATTAGGCCAAGGATGAAAATCCGTAAAGCAGAAAAAAATTTTAAGAGGAGAGGATAAAAAACATTTCCTGATTATTTTCCTCGTGTGGCTCGTGTGGACTGATGCAGCGCCATTAATATCTGGCTACCTTTTTAATTGCTCTTATTGTTATCCTAGAGAGGCTAAAAACTTCTTTAGCTTAGCTTTCAAAATGAGGCAGCGAAGCTGATAGCAAAAACATTTACTGCTCTTCTAACTTTCTGCAGGGCTAAAGATAAAAGTAACTCTTTTCTTATCTGCTAAATGCTCTTTGTAAGGCATATAAGTTTTCAAATCTGAAAGAGACTCATTAGTCAAGTTAACAGCCACATGATCAAATATCTTTGTTAAGAGATCCGCTTGTCCACTAGCTGGCATAGCATCGCTAACGACTAAGACCCAATCGTATCTTTGCACAAGCTGCTCTAATAAATTTTTGAAACGGTGGGAGCCGATTAATTCTACTGCAAATCGTGAGACGCCTCCTTCGTAAATGCAATCGTACGAGCCCTGGGAAGTAATCATGGGTTCTTCAATCTCTCCTTGCAGATATTGAATTAATCCTGTCCCATACCCTTGGGAAGTCGCTTTAAAACAGATAGGTATTAAGACAACCTTTTGACCAAGCTTGGTTAAGAGCTTGGCTAAGTGATAAGAATAATCAATTCCAGCTCCATTCAGGAGAAGTAAGGACTGTCCTATCTGCGACTGTGAGCTATTGGTCATATAAGCAATCATACGACGCAGAACATCTAAATCTTGGTCCATCAAATTTTCATTAGAATCATTAGAAGCTTTAGGAGTTAGATGGCCAGAGAGGTGTAAATCGTTAGCTTTAAGATTAGAGGGGCTGACTCGAATGCCAGATACGGTGGATTTAATAATAAAGAAGGTAAAAGTTATAAAGGCCCCCGTAAACGCACCGAAGGCAGCATACAACAAACTACGCGGAGACTTTGGATGCAGAGGAGGCACCGCAAAATCTTGAGGATAAGATTGCAAGATCTCTAAATTACTCGTCAAATTCTTTGATTCTACTAAACTTGTAATTTCTTCCACCATCTTTTGATTAATGAGCAGCTGCTGATCGATTAAACGCTCTTCAACCCATTTGTTAGGTAAATCCTTCATTTCTTTACGCAGCTGTTCTTGATGCTGAACGATGAGGTTAGTCTCCTGCTTTAGATCATTTAAGCGTATTGCCATATATTCCTGCATATGCTTATCTAAAATAGAAATTTGCTGACGTAACAGGCCTAATGTTACACTTTGCAGGGAAACGATTTTTTCTTTAATCAGCTGTTCTTTAAGCTTATGAAGCATAGCAGCTTGATTTAGGTGTTGGCGCAAGAAATCTTTTTGAACATCTAATTGTTCTTTCAAACGTTCCATTTCTTTAGCACTGCGATTGTTTTGATCTTTGATGGCCTGAACAATTTGTGAAGCTTTAGAGATCATCTCGTTGGTGACAAAATCATTTTGAATTCCACTCATTGAAGTCACTTCAAAATTAGGATTTTTCAGCTGCTCGATCATAAAATCCAGTTGGCGGATCAAACCTTGCACTTCATTAAGCATGCGAGTGTAAGAGATATACAATTCTTTAGAAGTTACAATATCAATCCCTTGAAATTCATTTTGAGGGCTTTGTTGAAAGGCTAAACGCTCTTGAATGACTTTTTCTTGCACATCAAAAAGATGTATTAAATTTTTTAAGTAAGACACAAAGTTTTCTTTCGCTGTTTTTAATGCTAAAGCCTTGTCAGTCCTTTCTTCTTCAGAAAAACAGCTATCCATATCATTTTGGGCGACTAGCAATTTATCTTGCCAAGCTTGTACAGCAAATTTTGAATCATTAACTAAAAGAGCTATGGTAGGCTGACCTTGCCCACTTTCTAGACTTCTTAGCAAGCAAGTAGCTTCTATAGATAGACGCTTGGCTTGTTCCAAATCTAATAACTGTTCAGTAAAGCTATCATGAAAATGATGATTACCAGAAGGATAAGCATTTTTTAAAGCAATATCTAAGGCATCGCTTTGCTGCTTTAAAGCTCTAATTTCTGCCAATGATTGATTGATAACGCCGGGATCACCTTGTAGATCATAAAAAGCACAGTTTTCTTGCTGGGCGTGACTTAATCTCCTAATTGCTAACTCTATATCATATAATTTCTGCTGGTAATGCGTTTGATTGGCAGAATAAAACTCTATGGCTTTAAGCGAATTAAAAAAGCCACTGGTAGAAATGTCCGATGACATATTTTTTGCATGCGCAACCATCATTTGACGCAATTTAGCTCCCATTTCCTGCTGGCGTTTTTCTAAGTAAGCAATCTGCTCCTGAGAAATACGCTTTTGCTCTTGGCGAATATGCTCCTGATAAATCAGCATCATAGAATTTAAAATTTCTGTGCCTACATGACGATTACTATGTTGCAATTTAATATGAAGAAGATTGCGGTCATTTTGATCCGCTTGGATGGATAAAGCGGCCAATAGATCTTCCGATACTCTGTGCAAGGGCATCAACTCTAAATACCATTGAGTACCCGCTAAAGGCTCAGAGGATTTCTTCATAACGGTAAAAGCATAATCCTTACCTGTTACTTTTCGCCCCCATTCATGCTTACCTATCTTTCTATTATTTTCATCATAAACTTCAAAAAATTCTTCATTAATGAAATGAAGAGTAAAAACTTTAGAAATCTCATCATTGTAAGCTACATCTTGCAGCCATAAGCTTGGGGGATGATCGGGTAAGATGGGTTTTTTAAGGGAAATGAAATGAGCATATTCCACTAAAATATTTTCCGGTATGGACCCCAGTAAATCAAAGCGGGGTTCCATTTTTATCAATAAGCCCTGCAAGCCGCGTCGGTAAATTAACTTCTCCATAAGCTTGCGAGATTTGATGGTAGCTAAAGCTTCACCTTCAGTCTCATTAGCACCGGAAATAAGAAGCTGACTTAATGTAGAAAGACCCGACTTGGATTTACCTTTGTCTTTGAAAGTGCCAGAGATATTGTAAATAACAGGCCGAGATAGAGCAAAGCAGGCAGCAAAGATGCAGCAAAATAAGGCAACAGATATAATAGCGACCTTATGTATCTTTAAGATATGCAAAAGATCAGTGATAGTAATCACACTTTCTGAAGGATATTTATCTATCGGCGGCATATTAAGGTAAACCTCTACTACAATCAATCGTTAATTAACTGGTATGTTCCATATCCTGCTTGAAGGCCAGTAAAGCTAGGAATCAACTGCTCAATAAATCTATTCCATTGCGTCAAAGGCTTTTCGGCTACATATACAGTATCCCCAGGCATCAATAGTAAGCTATCGTTGGGCAAATGCACGATGTGATCTAAAGAGACTAGGTAGACTTTAGGACAAAGCATATTCCCACGAATCACATGGATGCAGTTGCCATTACCCGTAAAAGGAATACCCCCCGCCGTCACTAAAGCTTCACGTAGAGAAATAAAGCCGTAAGGAACATTGATGGGGCGAGGAGCCCGCACCTCTCCCATCACCATAACTGTAGCATCCGAGGGAGCAGCAATAAAGATTTTATCCCCTCCACGCATTACAATATTTTGTTTCATATCCCCTTCATTGATTAACCTATGCAAATCAATAGGCAATTGACGTCCCTCGCGCATTACATAGCTTTTAAATAAGTTAGCGCCTGGCGGAATATGAGATCTGGCAAGCACTTCATAAAGACGCATTTTTCCGTCTACCGGTACGGTAGGAATAGAAACTAAACCTATTAACTCCACACGACGTTGTAGGCGATCACGGTAATTGACATAAACTTCTATATCCTGAATTTGGTCCCTAAAAGCTCTTTGTAATTCCTCACGAGCTTCTTCTAAAGTAAGCCCTTTGACTGCCAGGGGAGGTAAATCGGGTACATCTATTTTTCCTTGATAGACTTTAAATCCACCCGTTGACTCATTGATAAATTGAATAGACTGCATTAAATCTTTACGGGTGGGATGATAAACAGCAATGTTTAAAATATCATCTTCAGCGATCACATCACGGTACTCTAACATATCCTCTTCTGCTAGCTCTCCAAGCTCTACTCCCTCTAGCTCTAAGATAGCTAGCTTTCCTTGACGTATGCGATAAGAGTCTATCACAAATTCGTCAGGTCCCATAATGGGATAGTCAAAATTAGCAGTTGAGCAAGAAGCGAAAATTATAAGGAGAGATACATTTAGTAAAACAAAAGGCGAAAACAAAAAATTAATTTTTACTTTCTTTCTTTTCTCGCTTAAAGGCATGTCATAAGCCTCTTTGAATAAAATGAATTTTTAAACTTGATAGAATTAAAGTGATCTTTCTTCTCTTAATTCAATCTACCTTATTTATATCTCTTAAAATTGTATTACAGCTTTAAATGCAGATAGTAGAACCTACATCCGCTGTTTAGGAGGGAATAACAAGGCAGTGTAATGATGTTAAACCTATTGCATTTTAAGAGGTAGTAATTTTTTTCCAGTAATACTTTTGGCTACTTAAAGCTTTTTTCCACCACAAGGGAGCATTAATGCTAGCCTGCCCTAAGCGATATCCTGCCCATTTAGCACCTATATGCATTAAAGCATAAGGGAGCAATAAAGGTTTTTCTTGATACAGCTGCTTAAGCATACATGTAGCATAGTGGTTCCCTCTCAATTGGTCGTCTTCCGCACAATTTAAAATATTTTCATATTTTTTTCGCATCAATCCTGTATCAAAATATCGACAGAATTCTTGGCGTAAACTATAGCGATGAGAGTGTCTTACTTCCGCCTCTGCTACGTAAGCAATTTTATGCCCTATTTTCAAAAGTTGAGCAGTCGCTAGTGTATCTTCTCCTAAAAGAACAGAACGAAAGCCTTTAACTTCATCTAAAGCGCTGTTTAAGTACGCAGCGCATGAATCTGAACAAAAAAATGTATAGGAGCCATAACGGCGCCTATCAGCAATACTTCGAATTTCACTTCGAACAGGATAATTGTAATACCGAGGAAAAGATTCAAAAAAGTCGGCTCCTTCATGGGGAATTTGCCTTGCATAGGCGATCGATGCTTTGCCCTGTATAATGGGTTCAACCAATTTTTCTAAAACTTGCGGATTTACCGCATAGGCATCAGGGGTTAACATGACTACCAAATCAGTGCCTAGATGTTTCCTTGCTAGCTCGCGGGTCCTGCCATGGTTGAAAGTTGCTTGTGGGATTGATAAAACTTCTACACCTAATGAATAAGCAAGCGATCTGGTTTGATCCCTCGATGACGAATCTACTACAAGGATTTTTGGGCTTAACGATGATTGCATGATAGGATTAAGACAGCGTACCAGATGCTTCTCAGCATTTAATGTTAGAACGACTACGCCCACTGATTTCATAACCTTTGAACTACCTTACTTAGATTCATTTAATGTGCGAGGAGTTAAAATTGTTGGCCTTCTGTCTCTCTTTCATGGCGATCATTACCTAAAAAAAGAAATAGCTTAAGACACATTAACCCTCAATTCAGCAAATTTCATTCTATTTCCTAAAAAATGCTAATTTAAGCTTAAAACCCTCTAATTTGCAAAAACATTTTGTTTTTATCTATTTTTTTGATAATTTTCTGCCTTAAAGCAATTTTTAACATCTCTTTTCCTGCATATAAAACCTAGGGTACTTAAATTTCTATGCCTACTATAAATAACAAATTCAGCACTCTTAGTGGAATATTACTTGTTTCAGGCACTTGTATCGGTGCAGGCATGCTTGCCCTACCTGTTGTAACTGGCTTCTCAGGATTCTTACCAGCCATGGCAGTCAACCTTATCTGTTGGATATTTATGCTAATCACCGGCCTGCTTTTTTTGGAAGCCACGCTCTGGATGAAAGAGGAGGCGAACGTGTTATCCATGGCCGCACGCTTTTTTGGACCTTGTGGTAAGTGGATAGCAGGAGCAGCTTTTCTCTTTCTTTATTATTGCTTAGAGGTCTCTTACATTGCTGGCGGTACTCCTCTTTTCATCTCCCAAGCCAAAAGCTTGGGCTTTCATCTCACAGGTTATAAAGGCTACCTAGCCTTTGCTAGTCTTTTTGGTTTCATTGTTTTCTTAGGCTCGCAAGTAATAGACCGGGTAAATTTAATCCTTATGATAGCGCTTGTTTTCTCTTACTTTTTGCTCATAGGATTAGGAAGTACCGAAGTACAAATGAGCTTTCTTACCCGAAGAAATTGGAATGTATTTTTATTAGCAATGCCTACCCTTTTTAGCGCTTATGGCTATCATAATATTATACCTTCTTTAACCACCCTTATGCATCGTAATGTGCAACAACTACGGACGGCTATTGTGATAGGCACTAGCCTCCCCTTTATTATCTACACCTTATGGCAATGGATGATTATTGGAACAATTCCTGAATCGCAAATAGTTAAGGCGGTCGCTGAAGGAATCCCCGTTACTCAACTCCTCCATACAATTACAGGACACCCTTGGATTGGCTTTTTAGCTACCTATTTTGGATATTTTGCTCTGATTACCTCTTTTTTAGGAGTCTCTCTTTCTATGGTAGATTTTTTAGCCGATGGAATATCGGCAAAAAGCCAAGGATGGACACGTATACTTCTTTGCTTAATAGTTTTTATCCCTCCCGCTATCTTTGCTGGCAGCTATCCAGGCATATTTTTAGAGGCTTTAGGAATTGCTGGTGGCTTTGGGGAAGCAATCCTTAATGGACTGCTTCCTATCGGCATGGTCTGGCTCGGTCGTTATAAATTTTATCTACCCTCCCAAGAACAGGTAAGAGGTGGTAAACCTCTATTATTAGCCTTATTAGCATTCACATTATTGATCATTGCTCTAGAAACTTACCATCTGGTGAGAGGCTAACCATAAAGCTTTTACTTGCTAATCTTGACGCTCCCCTCTCGTTACCTGCTTAATTTATTTTAAGCTGCTAGAGGCAAAGTTGTAGATAAAAAGCTTTAAGGGATAAGAAAACAGCATTCTCATTTTTAATCTTATGTGTTCTAATTGAACTTCTTCTGTCTCTTAAAATAAATGATGGAAAAGTAGACAACATTTCAACGCTTACTTTTCCGCTAGAAGAAGAATGTATTATGCTAATTGATCATGATTACCAAATTATATCGGAAGTATTTTTAAGAAAGATTAAAGACAATCTCGAATTTTTATTTAATTCCAAAAATGAAGCGATGGATAAAACTCTTAAAGTTTTATTACATGACTTCCAAATGCGCAAAGTTTTATCTAGAGAAGATATAGCTGCTCTTACTAAAGAAAAAAGAAAATTTATGGTAAACCGGCTAGGCCAAGGAGTTTACCATGCTGCCAAGCAATTGGTAGACAAATTTTCAAATGAGGAAGAAAGCGTCTTGGCTAAAGAAATGTTAAGCCTTCCTCCAGAATTAACTCAATTTTCGTTCGGCTCTATATTAATTTTAGTAGAAGTAGTAAAAAAATTGATACAAACTAAAAAAAAATATTTTTCGACTAATTTAATTAATAAAATTAAAGGCTTATAAAAAATATGAACACATTGCAATCCCAGTTGAATTTATTAACTAAAATGAAAAACACTCTAAACGATGAGTTCAACCTCGATCATTTAGACATAATCAATTGTTATTTTAAGAAAACGAGTTTAAAATCTTCAGTAGTTTATAAGTGGCTAGAAAATGCCCGACGCCAAGCTATTACCCATAGCACAGATTCTAAATTTCCTATTGTTCGACGCGACTTTACTACTTACTTAGATAAAAGAATTGCTACATTTCAAGCTTGTATATTAAAGGAGCCGAAGAAAAATTCTGCCCTTGTACCTGATATTTGGAGAGCCAAATTTGCAGAATCTTCCTCTAACCAAACAATTTTGCTCACAGCAAGCATGCACGTCCACGATCTTTTATTTGCTTGTCATGAGATTATAAAACACCTTAACCTTCATTCTAACCATTGGATGAAAAAAGAATTAACGCCTTTTATTGATGAATCTCTTCCTACTTATTTAGACTTATTGCCTAACTTATCTGATCAGTTAAAATGTGATATTCATGCCAGTTTTGAAGAATTGAAGAATTTAATGATACAAGAAGATTTTAGAAAAGCTGAAGCTCAACTAAACTTAATCCAAAATCGCATTATGCCTACCCAGAAAGCTTTTAATTAAATGGAAAGAAAGAAAAGGATAACAACTTCCAAAAAATTGCTTTTCTAGAAAGAGAAAGCTCACCAGGATTGCCTTATTGACTCTACCTCTATTGCCGTTGGTCATAAACAAAGAATTACAAGAAATAAGGTTTTTAAAGGGGGAGCTAAAAGAGGAAAAGCCCCTTCAGGATGACTTTCAGAGCCTTAAACATCGCCTGATTATCAATGGTAAGGGACAGATTTTAACTTTTTCAGCCCAACTTTATGAACATTTCCAATGTTTTTATGGTCGGCATTTTGTCAAAAAACCTGATGGGAAGGCTGTCTAGCGATAAAGGTTATCTTTCCTTTAAGCTAAGGCAAAAGTTTATTAATCGCGGCTTTTTAGAGCTATTGACATGTATACAATCGAATATAAAGCGAAAATTGATGTCCTTTTAAGACAAAATTTTACTAAGAAAAAGATTTATAATCGAAACTGTAAACGAGCAACTAAAAAACATTTCTTACATTGCCTATACACTCAGATTAAGAAGCGTAGCAAATTTTCTAGCCAATATGCTGGCAGGAGTAGCAGCTTATTGCCGCCAGCCAAAAAAGCCCTCATTAAGGTTTTCTAGCCAAGAAACGAGCCTTTTGATTGCTGCCTAAAAAGCTCGAAACTCAGGTCAACAAGTTCAGGATTATTCTGCAGCTCTTCGCTAGCGTACCTAAGCGCCAAACCATCTTGCTGGATAGCTGCAAGAACAATTTCTCTATCGTTCTTCAAAGTTTTGCTAGCATACATAAGTACAGAGCCTCTTCTCCGGACGGCGGCAAGAAGGATTTCTCTATCATTTTGAAGCTCTTGACTAGCATACCTAAACGACAGACCAAATTTCTGCACGGCAGCTAGAACGATTTCTCTCTCATTCTGGAGTTCCTTGCTAACATACTTAAGCCCCCATGGTGCTTGCTGGACAGCGGCAAGAATGATTACTCGATTATTTTGAAGCTCTTGGCTAGCGTATCTAAGAGCCAAGCAGTCTTGCTGAACAGCTGCAAGAACAACTTCTTCATCATTTTGAAGCTCTTGGCTGGCATACTGCAGGGCTAAACCAGCATGTTGAACAGCTGCAAGAACGACTTCTTTATCATTTCGAAGCTCTGGGCTGGCATACTGCAGGGCTAAGCCAGCATGTTGAACAGCTGCAAGAACGATTTCTTTATTATTTCGAAGCTCTGGGCTGGCATATTGCAGGGCTAAGCCAGCATGTTGAACAGCTGCAAATACGACTTCTTTATTATTCTGCAGCGCGTGGTTAGCATACTGCAGGGCTAAGCCACCATGCTGGACAGCTGCAAGAACGACTTCTTTATCATTTTGAAGCTCTTGGCTGGCATACTGCAGGGCTAAGCCAGCATGTTGAACAGCTGCAAGAACGATTTCTTTATTATTCTGCAGCGCTTGGCTAGCATGCTGTAGGGCTAAGCCATCATGCTGAACGGCAGCAAATACAACTTTTTTAGCATCCTGGAAATCTTGGCAAGTCTGCTGCATTGCTAAGTCATCATGCTGAATAGCCGCAAGGACACCTTCCCTATCGTTTTGATGATCTTTACTAGCATCCCTAAGTGTATTCACTTTTTGCTGGGCACTAATTTGAAGCTTTTCTTTAAAATTTTTCAGCTCTACCGCCTCTTTTCTGAGAGTAAGAGGAAATATTTTTTTATCGTCTCTAGAAGGTGGACCCTCATACTTAGATATGCCGCCATAGTACTTGGCCGGCTTTGGCAAAGCGTCTTTATCATTCTCTCTTTTACAAGCAAAGTCCCCAATTCCTACAAGGATATTTCCTAATACAGGAATTAATAAAATTATACACCGTCCAAAACTTTTTCCGTTAAGGTAGGAATAGTAAGGACATTTAGAAATATTCTTTTCTTGCTTAAAGGGTATGATAAAAACTTTTTGAAAGATACAAACTAAATTAGTCACAGTACTTATGATAGGCACGTAATCGGCCTTATGATCAATAAATCGGCATGCTTTAGATGATAGATTTATTTGCATAATACACCTAGTGTTTTAATAATTTACTAAAGCAAGATGGTATAGAAAAATTTTATTAAATAATGTATAAAAAATAAGAGACCTAAATAATTTTTTTGATTGAAGGAGATAAGAAAAATTATAAGTCATTGAACTGAAAAAAAATATGAAAAAAATAAAGAAAACTTATTCAAGCAAGCCATGTAGCCACGCTGGCTAAGAAGGACAAGTCTTAAATTCTAATACCTGCAAAAAAGTGATCAGCCATCTAAAAAAAATCTAAAATAAGAGAAGCTTATCCTCACCTCTTTTCTTCTAATCACATGTGATACACTTTTAAGCGAATCCTTATGCAGCCCCGTACTCTATACGATTTCTCTTGTTAAGTAGAAAGGCATGTTTCATAGGGTTGGATATGCAGACTAAGTTTTTTTAAGCGTATAAATTGTAATTTTAAAAGATAAGATAAAAGGAAATTAAAAATTAACGTAAATTAGGCTGATCTTTTTCATTAAATTCTGATGGGGCTATAACATACACCCATGTTAGGTCATCTAAATTTCCTATCGTGGGTTTAGCCTCTAATTCGAAGGCGAAATCTCCTTCCCTTAAAAGATTTACTTTTGTCACTATTGCCACCTTAAGGCCAGCTGGAAAGACTCCATCCATGCCTGTAGTTACTAAAAGATCGTTTACTTTTATTAAAGGCATAGCTTTTTCTTGTGAAGAACCTATAGGCTCCCCAGAACGTAAATCGCGTGCAGGCCCCTGCTCATCTTCGAAATCATAATTAAAACCTGACCCACGAAGGAGATGGCCATCTGTTCGCCAGATAGGACGGCTTTGTCCTCGAATTTCCCCTTTAGCTAAGTACCAGGTATGCTTTTTTTCCAATAACTTTAGACGCAAATGGCGCAATACATTTTCCGCTAGCATTTTTTCCCGCCCATTGTCAAACAACTCTCCATGAGCATGTATATACGCAAGTAAATCAGGAATATATTCTGCGATAGCTTTACCCTGCTCATACCCTCTGGCCACGCGCACCGAAGGTACAAGTCCCGAATCTGTAATCAGCCTCACACGTGATTGCCTTTTTCCCATATAATCTATCACGCCTACCACTGAATCACCGACCAATACAGGACTGTTCTTAGCCACCAAAGGACTTTCATAGACTTCATTCGTTTCTTCTCCCACGTTAATCCACAAAGAACTATTCCAGGTTCCTAGAGAACGAAAGATAATACGAGCTGCTACTGCCTCGTAAGAGGGTTCTTGAATCTCAGGCATGCTATTTTCATGTAAATCTGTGGGCATTAGATTTTTTAATTCTTGCTTTTTTTGCCCTTTTAAATGGCTTAAGCCTTCCCAAATGGGAGAGAGAATAGCCAAAACCCTTCCGCGCATCCACTCAGAAGTCGTTAAGGGGAGACTCATTGTAAGTAAAAGCAGGACAAAAAGAATCAATAAAGGTTTGGAGGTTTTTCTCATTGGACGATGGCTAAAAGATGAATAATGTGCAGAAGAGTATTAATTGCTACGCCACGAATTCTTGTATGGCTATTAGGCTCTCTACAAATGGCATAGTCTTCTTGAAGAATCCCCTCTTGCTTTGATATTAATTCACTCATAGCAACTGTTCCTCACTAATTATTTATAAGGTTAAACTTCTTATCTTTTGAGCTTCTAAACATTCCTTTTAACATACAATGCATTTTCATTATAAGCAAGCATGTCTACTGCATGGTTCTATATCCAAACTGTTTTTTTAAATCTATTGATTACAAAGGGCGGCTATTAGCCGACCACTATAGATACAGGAAAATAAAAAACAATTATCTCAAAGAATAGAGTGGAATTGGCTTAATAAAGCTTTAGGCGCTTCTTTGATTGTGTGATCTAATAAAAAACACCCATTTACTCGTATTACTAGCACCAGGTTTGTAGATTTTTTTCTAGAGGAAAAAGTATTGCTTTTAGCATGGATAGAAGAGGAAGGGCAACAGATAATGTAGAGCGTTCGTGGAGGTCAGTTAAGTATGAAGATATATAGCTGAGAGGTTACCAAGGCGGGCTTGAAGTTTATCAAAGACTTACCACATATAATGATAGGAGCAGAACCAACACGGTCATTGAAAATCCAATCTACCTAGTACTACCTCGTTAAGTAAATTTCTAGTATGAATATAGACAAGGTTTGTTAATTAAGGAAAGGGCAATGGATCTAGATCAATTAAATTCCATTCGTGAACAACTTAATGAATGGATCAATGTTTTTAAAGCCCACTTAGGAAGAACAGAAAGAGTCCACTAATGCAGATTATACATCTTAAGATTATATTGGGAGAGTTCGATAAAAGACAGTTAACCCTTGTGGCTCGAATTTCTGAAAATCATAGCTTCTGGCCTCTAGATATTCATTTAAATTTTACCCTAAACATTAGAGATAGGCCAAGAAAAAACCTTAGGAGTTGTGGATAAAAACTTTAAGCCGCCTTCTGCCAAGAAGTGGTTAAAAAAATTGATACAGGGAGGGGGTAAGTGGCAAAAGGTAAAACTACCCTTCAATCGAAGAAACATTGTGAAGTGATGACTATACGGGTTAAAGAAACCATCACAGAGGCATCTTATAGACCAGGGGTTGAAAGATGGCTAATCCTGGAAAAGTTAGGAAACGATCAATATAAATGCTAGGTTTCCAATGCCTCAAAAGATACTTCTCTCATACATATAGTAGAATAGAGTCATGAAAGATGTAGAATTGAGCAAGGCTATTAGCAGATGAAAGAGGAGCTAGAATTAGATCACTTTGAGGGACAGCCATGGATAAAGCTTCATCATCATCTGATGTTATGTTTTATCGCTTATAGCTTCTTAACCGTACTGGACTACCAGGCAAAAGATAAAAGAACCTCCATGCCTACCTCAAGTAAGAAGATTGATTAACAGCTTATTTTGCATTACTATTTGCCCTTTTTGCCAAGCTATTCATAACTCATCTAAAAGGATATTTTTTGATACACCTTAAATTTAATGAAGTAGCACTATCACAGCCATCAAAATTTTAGTTCGTCAGTTCTGTTTTCCCAGCCATAACACTTTGCAGAAAAAAAGAGAAACTTCTAGACGTTATAAATGTGTAGATCAGTTTAAGCTTGCTTAGTTGCCGGAAGAAAAGCGGGTTATTTCTTTAAACATAAGGTGGTTAAAAGTTTCTTATTTCATTTTAGCCCACCCAAATTTAAAAAGTACTTACTATTCTACAATTGAAAACGCTGCCTTATTTTTTCGTCGATATCTTTCAAAGGATTTTCCGCTAATTCAAGCACTCGCAGCTTAGACAGCTGCTCAATTTCTTTAGGAAGGTTGGTTAGCTGGTTTTGATTTAATTCAAGTTCTCGCAGCTCAGACAGCTGCCCGATTTCTGCAGGCAGAGCGGTGAGCTGGTTTTGATTTAAGTAAAGCCATTGTAGTTGAGATAGCTGCCCGATTTCTGCAGGCAGAGCGGTGAGCTGGTTTTGATTTAAGTAAAGCCATCGCAGCTGAGACAATTGACCGATTTCTGCAGGCAGGTTGGTGAGCTGGTTTTGATTTAAGTCAAGCGTTTGCAGCTGAGACAGTTGCCCAATTTCTGTAGGCAGAGCGGTGAGCTGGTTTTGATTTAAGCTAAGTTGTAGCAGCTGAGGCAATTGACCTATTTCTGCAGGCAGAGCGGTGAGCTGGTTTTGATTTAAGCTAAGCTGTAGCAGCTCAGACAGCTGCCCGATTTCTGCAGGCAGAGCGGTGAGCTGGTTTTGATTTAAGTTAAGCTGTAGCAGCTGAGATAACTGGCATATTTCTTGGGGTAAATAAGTCAAGCCTACTCTAGATAAATCTAAAGCCATGATGTTTTTACCATTTTCTTTAATCCAATCTCTAAGAAGCCCTCCTTTTTTTTCTAGAGGCAAGTGCTTAATTTCTTCTCGGCTCAAGTATTCTTCCCCACCAGGAAGTTTTTTCCAAAGTAAAAGGCGATTAATATTTAAGAGATAAGAAGAGTAATTAGCCAGAGTTAAGTCTCTTTTTTCTTCTGTTTTCTCTTTAAATTCCCGAGGA
>NZ_JSDQ01000027.1:0-42781 GCF_000813665.1 Neochlamydia sp. EPS4
CCAGGATTGAGTTGGTAAACTTTAGCTAACATAAGAGTTCGCTGGGTAGTGGCATTCTTCTTGGGGAAATGAAGCTGTGCTATTTTTTTATAAAGAGAAGGCATCGCTTCAGAAGCTAGCAGATGATGCCATCTTTTACAGACGCTAAATAAGGAAGGAACTGCGCAGGCCTCTAAGATAGGGAGCAGCAATTCATTGGGCAAGCTTTCGATAGAGGTCGAAGAGATAGGATGCATTTTATTTCCTTGGGTAGTGATGACTTTTCAGTATTTTTACTTTTTTAAAGGTAATATAAAAAAATTAAAAAAGCAAGTCAAAGGAATTCGTATCTTTAACAATAAAAAACAACTCACAGATAATCTACAAAGCTTTTTTTTCAGCTAGATCCAAGGAAAGGGTGGAGACCTTCTAAGCATTTAGGAGCAGCCACAGGTTTGGGGATTAAGTGACGCGGCAATTTTGATTTGGCTAAAAGAATGAGATTGGTTTTTTGTCTTATTTGAGAAAAACGGCTCTTTTTGGCGCAACGTTTTAACTCTTCTATCGAATGATGGAATACAATACGTCTAGCTTCTTCCTGTCAAGAAAAGTTGTTCTCCCAGCCATAACGCTCTGCAGAAAAAGAGAAAAGCTTCTTGTCGTTACAAATGTGTAGTTTAGTTTAAGCTTACTCAGTTGCCGGAAGAAAACGGATTACTCGTTTAAAGATAAGATGGCTAAAAGTTTTTATTTCATTTTAGCCCACCCAAATCTAAAAAGTACTTACCATTCTACAATTAAAAACGCTGCCTTATTTCTTCTGCAATATCTTTCAAAGGATTTTCCGCTAATTCAAGCTTGGTAAGCTTAGACAGCTGCCCGATTTCTGTAGGCAGACTGATGAGCTGGTTTTGTTTTAATCCAAGATTGTTAAGCTGAGACAAGTGCCCGATTTCTGCGGGAAGGCTGGTGAGCTGGTTGTTGTTTAAGTAAAGCCCTCGCAGCCGAGATAATTGCCCGATTTCTGCAGGAAGACTGGTGAGCTGGTTTTGATTTAAGTAAAGCCTTCGCAGCTCAGACAGCTTCTCGATTTCTACAGGCAGACTGGCGAGCTGGTTTTGATTTAAGTTAAGCCATTGCAGCTGAGACAATTGCCCGATTTCCGCAGGAAGGCGGGTGAGATGGTTTTGATTTAATTCAAGCGTTTGCAGCTGAGACAGCTGCCCGATTTCTCCAGGCAGGCTGGTGAACTGATTCTGGCTTAAATCAAGCGTTTGCAGCTTAGACAGCTGCCCGATTTCTGCAGGAAGACTGGCGAGCTGGTTTTGATTTAATTCAAGCCTTCGCAGCTCAGACAGCTGCCCGATTTCTCCAGACAGGCTGGTGAGTTGGTTTTGATTTAAGTGAAGCTTATGCAGCTGAGACAATTGGCCTATTTCTGCAGGCAGACTGGTGAGTTGGTTTTGATATAAGTAAAGCTCTTGTAGCTGAGACAGCTGTCCGACTTCTGCAGGCAGACTGGTGAGTTGATTTTGATTTAAGTGAAGCTTATGCAGCTGAGACAATTGGCCTATTTCTGCAGGCAGAGCGGTGAGCTGGTTTTGATTTAAGTAAAGCGCTCGAAGCTGAGACAGCTGCCCGATTTTTGCAGGCAGAGCGGTGAGCTGGTTTTGATTTAAGTTAAGCTGTAGCAGATTAGACAACTGCCCTATTTCTGCAGGCAAAGGAGCGGTGAGCTCGTTTTGATTTAAGTTAAGCTGTAGCAGATTAGACAACTGCCCTATTTCTGCAGGCAGAGCGGTGAGCTGGTTTTGATTTAAGTAAAGCCGTGTTAGCTGAGACAATTGGCCTATTTCTGGGGGTAAGTAAGTCAAGCCTGCTTTAGATAAATCTAAAGCCATGATGTTTTTATAATTTTCTCCAATCCAATCTCTAAGAAGCTCTCCTTTTTTTTCTAGAGGCAAGTGCTTAATTTCTTCTCGGTTCAAGTATTCTTCCCCACCAGGGAGTCTTTCCCAAAGTAAAAGGCGATTAACATTTAAGAGATAAGAAGAGTAATTAGCCAGCGTTAAGCCTCTTTTTTCTTCCGTTTTCTCTTTAAATTCTAAAGGAGAAAAAGACTTGGCTAAAGTAAAGGTTTGCCTAAAGATTACATTTACCTTTGCTGTTTCAGAAAGCTTTTCTTCTAGCTTATAAATCCTATCTACAATAAGAGCCTGCTCCTTAACATTTCCTTGAGGAACATGCACTTTACCTATTTGCTTATAAAGAGGGGGCATGACTTCAGTAGCCAGCAGATGATGCCATCTTTTACAGACGCTAAATAAGGGAGGAACTACGCAAGCCTCTAAGATAGGGAGTAGCAATTCATTGGGCAAGCTTTCAATAGATGTGGATGAGATAGGATGCATTTTATTTCCTTGAGTAGTGATAACTTTTCAGTATTTTTATTTTTAAAGACAATATAAAAAATTAAGAAAGCAAGTCAAACGAATTCGTATCCTTATCACCAGGGGGATTACCAGCTAACCGCCGATTCAGCCGCCTCACTCCAGCAACAAAAATACTCACTTATTCCAAAAACCATTTTTTTAACATCGCCAACCTCGAACATGATGTAAAAAAGCAACCGACCAACAATCTAGTCAGGATGGTTTGAACAAAATTATTTGACGAATACCTTACCTAGCAATCCTCTTAAGTAATCAAGCGTATAAGTAGCATTTCGTTTAGCTTCTGCCGCACTTCGCTCCAGATCAAAAGCTCTTATTATGTTAGCAGCTATTAATCGGAGCATATAATGCTTTACATTACCTCATTTTAAAGTTTATATGAGAGAGGTATGAAAGCAAAAGATGCACGATTTTTATCGCCAATGATTTAACAAGAGCTTCGACACCAAGCTATTAGATTATTTTTAAATAAAACTTCTCAAATAACGATCTCGAAAACATTAGGTGTGAGTAGGCAATTTATTTGGAAGTGGGCAAAAGCCTGTCTAGAATCAGGTGCTAAAGGGCTAGAGATTCGCTAAAGAAGTCATCAACAAGGTAGTCACCCGTTGCCCTGGCGAAGTGCGCAAATTGTCAAGATGGTGAAGAATTCTTGCCCAGATGAAGTAGGAATGCCCTATTCACTTTGGACAAGAGAATCTGTTGGGTCATTAAGGGAGCAAAAATTTTACATTCGCCTTTCCAAATGAACGGTAAGGAGATATTTAACTAAATGAAAATTTTCTCCCAAAAAACCGGCTCGTAAGGCAATTGAGCAAAATCCCCAAACGATTAATAAGTGGCTTCAGGTAAAATATCCTTTAATTCGTAAGAAAGCAAAACGTAAAAAAGAAACCATTCACTGGGGCGATGAGATGGGATATCATGCAGGAAAAAACTACGGAATAAAAGGAAAAACGCCAGTTGTAAAGGGTATAGGAAATCGACTTTCTTATAGCATCATCTCAAAGATTACCACTTTAGGGCAGCTAATCTTTATGGTATTTCACGAGAATTTTAACGAAAATATGTTTCTCAAATTTTTGAAAAGGTTGGTTCATCAAGCGACTAAAAAAGTTTTTTTGATTGTTGATCAGCATACAGTTCATAAATTAAAAAAAAGTAAAAGGAAGATGGCTTAAATTAAATAAAAAGCATGCTCATTTGTCCCATTTACTTGCCTAGCCATTGCCTAGAATTACGCCGGATGAGTTTTTGGATCGAGCTATAAAAACAAAGGTAGGTAGGAAACGTTCTCCTACTAAGAGAAAAATGATGAATAATTTAAGTGAACACCAAAATGCGCCAGAAGCAGTCTCATATTATTCAAAACTTTGTCAAAAGCTGCCATAGGAGGTATGCAACTTGCTAAATGTAAAATGTTAAATGCTCCCCGTAATAAGTCCAGCTTCTCCTAACCTATGCCTCCACTTAATCAAAGAAGTAGGGTGGATAGACACCGCATGATGCCAAAAAGCATAAACACAAAAGTATTGCCTATAAGAAGTATCTACCCCTTTATCCAATATATTTTCATTAGAAATTTCACACATATGCTGCAAGATAAGGAGACCCATAACTAACCTTACAGACTTTGCTGGTTGGCCTACACTTTCTGCAAACAGCTTATCAAATTCTTCTTCAGGTGCTTTCATTCTATCACCTTAAGATAGCTTAAATAGGAAGATGATTTTGATTAAGCTCGTCGCTAAAGCGGATTTTAAAAAGATGGCCTTGTTGGTTATGTAGCTTATTTGGTTTCCTAGTAAACTTTGCAAGAAATTAAGAGCTCTACAATAATTTATTTGTAGAGAAAATATAGCATTTTTTGAGAAAAAACTCTTTTATAGCCTTAACTTACGCAAAAAATGCTTTAATCAGCTCGAACTGCCTAAAATTTGAATTAAATTGTAGAAAAGAAAAATTAATATTGCAGCGCACAAAACTTAAAAAGATGAGCTTTTACTTCATTTTGCAAAAAAATGTCTAAAAAACCGTTGTCACCAAAATTTGTTTAGTCTGTAACTAAACAAAGTTCATCTTCAAAGTCTTCGGGTATGGGCTGTTCCCCTGGTATTTTAGTATTAAAAGCAAGCGAAGCAGGAACACGAAACTTTTTCATCAGCGAGACAAACCAACGAGCCTTTTTGTCTTTCATCCCTTTAGAAATAATGACGGGAACGATAGAATAATAAGTTTCATCTAAAATTTTTCTAAAGCTATAAGAATGCTTTAACTTCTCGATCTCTTCTTCAATGGCTTCATTTTCCACAAAAATGCATACTGAGATTCCCTTGTCCAGCGTCTTTTTTATTGCCATTAAGCATGCTGTATTTCTCTCTAAGGGCTCAATGTCAGGGATAAAAACGACACGTAATAAACGATAAAGCCGGCGCATAAACTTACTGCTATGCCCTTGTTCTTGCTCAATAAAGAAACGTAATCTCCTGCGCTGTGCTCCTAGCATCAGCAAAGTGTCATTCCATGCGGTATGAGAACAAACATAAATAGTAGGGGTCTCAGGAATGTTTTTTAGGCCATAATAATTTACTTGGAAATGTAAACGTGAAAGAATCATTCCAATAAAGCGAGCTAAGTAATCGAAATACTGATAGCCAATTAGCACCGTAATAAATAAGGTAATGGTTCCAATAATGCTAAAGCTTTTATCAGGACTATATTTTAACATTTCTTCTGTCAAATATAACATAATTGAAGCACACAACACGCCTATATAACTTAAAAAGTTGGTGGCTGCCACAATCTGTCCTCTATTTTTCTTAGGACTGGCCACTTGCACATAAGAATCTAAAGGTATTTCATAGATTCCCCCGAAAAAACCTACTAGGATCACTAGCCCCATCACCATCACGAGATTATGAGAGAACAAGTCAATCATAAAACAACTAATGGCTACTCCTAAGGCTGCAATAGGAACTAGCCCTAATTCCACCATTCTACCAGATATTTTTCCAGCCACTACTGATCCCGTTCCTATTCCTAATGCTGTTAAAAGGAATAGATAACCGCCTTGAATATCAGTCAGATGAAGAGATTGAGTGGCAAAAGGGATCATATTAAGTTGAACAAAAGCACCCAAGAATAGAAAAAAAGCCGAGCCGCATACTGCCATTAATAAGGAAGGATGCAAACTAGCAAGCTTTAAGTTGCTATAAATGTCATATAGAAATCGAGCATCGTATTTCTTCAAAGAGCCTGCTGGAGGAGTATACTCAATACAAAAACTCGAAATGACCCCCACTAAAGCAATAACCGTGCAAAATATAGCAGCTACAATGAAATTTCTTCCCGTAATATCTACCAGAAAAGAGGCAAAAAACGTACCCGATATAATAGCCAAAAAAGTAAAAGAGGCCATCAGCCCATTGGATTTAGAAATCTTATCATGAGGCACTAACTCCGGTAAAATTCCATATTTGGAGGGACCGAATAAAGCAGTTTGAGCAGCCATCAGAAAAAGAATAAGATAAGATCCCCAGCGACTTTCATACCAAAAAGCTAAGATACCTAGCGTCATAACCATTAATTCTAAAATTTTAGTGAAGGCAATAATATTTCTCTTACTACAACGATCAGCTAATACGCCTGAAAAGGCAGAAAATAGCAGGAAGGGCAGTACAAATATAGCTCCTGTTAAAGCTAAAATCTTATGTCCATTTTCAATCCCTTCTTGATCGATTAAGAAGTAAACAATCAATAACTTATAGATATTATCATTAAGTGCCCCCAAAAATTGAGTGACATTTAAATAGGTAAATGAAGAATATTTGCGAATAAGAGAAGTTAACATATTAAACTTATATATTATTTAACAATTTTTACAGTATGAGCAGTGCACTCTTAAGACTCAAGCAAAAAATAGGATTGGGATTATAAGGGATGGAAGGAAAAAGTTTCTAGACTTGGACTTTCAAGGCGAAAATTCTTTAGGCGTGCTATCTACTCTATAGGGTATGCGGTGTAAGAAGATTCCTTTTTAGCGTATGCTTTCTTAAGGGTAGGAGCACAAAAGAGAAAAACAAAGCAGCTTTCTGCAGCTACAAAGCTTGAAGATAAAGTAGCTTTTCTCATGAACCCTATTGATTACCTCCCCTTGATTCACCTCACCACCTCAAATTTTTGGTCTGTCCCTTTATCCTTTAAATATACAAGCAACCTTAATGAATAGACTCTTTCTTTATGGTTTAGATGTTTGTAGGGTCGATATCTTCTTAAAAGACTTGATGGAAGAGCTATTTGGCAATAAAGGATAGGTAACATCAGGGCACGCCTATATGCTTTAAAAGACGATTGGCTATCCGCACGCTACCTTTTTTTTAAGAATAGAGCCTTACTAAGATTGCAATTACCTAAACAGTTACTCAAAAACGCATAACTTTTAACTTAATGATTAAATAGTCAGTTTTTAGCTTCCATACTCAATCTCTAGCTATGTTTTAGAACCTAACTTCATTCTTTTTTTCTCTGAAGCAAGGGCTTAAGCAATATATTTTCTTCACAATTTTGTTTTTTGCTATTACAGTGTTACTTAACGACTAGATAGTTTAAGCTGTTGGTAGAGTAAACCCTTATGATTAAAACTTTTTATAGCAATCGTATTGAAATTCTTTATGACCATCTTAAAAAAGGCCTCTTTGGCAGCTCTTCTCCCTTTGCGCGACGCCTTATTATCGTTCCTACACTAGCCATTAAATCTTGGCTGATTTTGCAATTAGCTAAAGATCCGGAGTTAGAAATTGCTGCTGGCCTAGAAATCATCTATCTAGAAGAGGCCTTAAAAAAGCTTCCCGATTTTTTTTCTCCGCAAAAAAATTCTTTCTATTATCCCAATGAATTGGAATTAACTTTAGCAATTGAAGCTCATATCTACAAAATGGCTCTTACTTGGAATACTCTTTCTCCCGCTCAGCAAAGAAATTGGTCTCCTTTATTCGATTACTTGAAAGTTAATGTTAGCTCTGACCCATCTCTTCTTTTCTCTAAGCGCAGTGCAAAACGGTTAGCCCTACTGGCAGAAACTGTAGCTCAGCTTTTCAGGGACTATGGAAAATATGGGAAAGCGATGGTCGATGAATGGAACTCTGATGAACAAGGATGGCAACAAGCTCTCTGGCGTTCCCTCTTTTCCTCCCCGGACAATAACTGGAGTTGTTTTTATAACGAGCCTATTCTAGCTAACGATTTCTTCATTGAATTTCAAGTTCATCTTTTTTCTATTAGCTTTATGGCTAATAGTGATTATTTACTCTTTGAAAAAATAGCCGAGCAATATTCTGTTAATTACTATTTGCTATCACCCTGCTCTATCTTCTGGAGCGATATTTTATCTGAAAAAGAAGCAAAAAAATTACAACAGTTTTGGAAAAAGCAAAAGGTTCTTTCCTCTGAGCAGCAAGAGCTAGAAAGCTATTTACGCGATAAAAATGTTTTGTTAGCCAATTGGGGTAAGCTAGGGCGTAAAATGTCTGAATTACTAGAGCAAAAGGATCAGGAGACTTATGCTCAGTATGCTCTACCTCATTGTCTACAGAAAAAGGAGATTTATTCTGAACACCTTGATGACACTTTAATCTGGGAAGCAGCTAAGCATGCACCATGTCTTTTAGATTACATTCAAGCGGATTTGCTGTTCATGCGTAACCCAGATAGTGCAGAAAAAATCCTTATCTCTGACGATACTTCTATTCAACTTCATTGCGCTCCCACAAGGCAACGAGAAATACAAATTCTTTATAATAATCTTTTAGAACTTATTAAAAAAGAGGGGGATATAGAGGCCTCTGATATTATCGTGATGGCCCCTGATATTACTGTCTATGCTCCTTATATTCGACAAATTTTCGGCACCCAGAATCCTCAATTAGATTACCAATTACTCGACATGCATGCACTTGCTGAAGATTCGCTTACTAAACAGTTTTGGCATCTGCTTAACCTTCCTTCAGGCCGCTGGGATGCTGAAGACATCTTATATTTATTCAATTTCTCGACCTTTCAAAGAAAACACCAAATCTCTGCTGAGGAAGTTTTGCAAATACGCACCTGGCTGGAAGATGTAGGTATCCACTGGGGGGGAGATGCACTTCATCGTAATGAACTTCTCCACCAAAGGCATTGTCAAAATATGGTTGATGACACCCTTAAAGGAACTTGGGAAGGAGGTTTTGCTAGCTTACTCTTAGGCTTAGCTATGGATCAGCTGCCTAAAGATTCTACTGCTTTAATTCGCCCTAATCATGTGGAAACTAGCCAAGCAATTTTGCTAGGAAAATGGATCGCTCTCATGCGAGCTTTAAAGAAAGACCTAAAAAGCTTGGTCGATGGTACCAAAAAAAGTTACCAGGAGTGGATTTTAGAGTTACAACGTCTTACTTATACCTATCTTGCGGACAAAGACGCAGAAGAGGAAGAAAACCAAGATTTATTTAATCAATTAGATGCCTTCACTAAAGCAGCCTGTTGGCTTCCTAATCATAAAGTCTGCTTTGATGCTTTAAAAAAGCATTTAGAAACTTACCTAAATCACCGGCATTTTACTTTTCAAGAAAATCATCTGCAAACTGTTAAATTTTGTTCGATGTTACCTATGCGTTCTTTACCTGCTAAAGTTATTGCTTTAGTAGGCATGAATGAAAGCGTGTTTCCACGTAATGAAAATAGCTCTTCTTTAAATTTAATGAAAGAAAACAAGTCTTGCGACTACTGCCCTACCCGTAATGATTATGACCGTTATCTATTTTTAGAAGCGCTTTTATCAGCCAGAAACTACTTTATTTTAAGTTATACGCATTACACAGGAAACGAGGGAAAAGATCAGGCCTCTTCTCTTGTAGTGACCGAACTTCTCCATTATATAGATCAAGCTTTTGTGCATGAAAAAGGTAAAGTCTCCTCTACGCTTACTTATGCTCATCCTTACCGCTCCTTTGATTACCAATACTTCTCTTCAGAAAAACGCCTTCCCAACTACTCTTATTATGATTATCAGTTAGCCTCAAGTTATTATCTTGCTGACAAAAAAGGCCGTCATCAGTTTCTTCACGATTTTACTCCACAAGTGAAAGTAGAGCTTAATTTTCCTGAAATTGTTTTAGAAATACGTCATCTCAAAAATGCTCTCCAAAACCCTATTAAAAGCTTTCTTAACAAAAACTTGGGAATGTTTTTAAGAGAGGAAGATCATGGTTTGCAAACAGAAGAATTTTTTGTGATCAATCATTTGCAAATGTTAGATTTTAAAAAAGCCTCTTTAAAAAACAGTGTGAATGAGGCGATCATCCATGCGGAAAGACAAGGAAAATTTCCCTTAGGCCTTTTCAAGCAGGTAGCCCTTTCTTATATTCACAGTACCATCGCTAAATACCACGAAACTCTTTCTAAGCTTAATGTGGATGTTAGCAAAATTTTTGAGATAACCTTGCATGAACGCTATCATTTTCCTGTGCAGGACGAGAAAGGATGGAAACTTCCTCCTCTAGAAATTTACTATAAAGATCGAGTACGTATAAAAATTGTAGGCAGTTTGAGTGAAGTCTCTGAGCAAGGGTTAATTGCCAACATTAGCGGTAATAAGAATGATATCCTCAAACCCTGGGGGGAATTTGTTATCCTTAGCTGTCTTATTGATCATTATTCCCTTCCTTTGGAAAAACAGCTATTATGTTCAAAAAGCGGAAAAATAAAAAAAGCTTATTCTCAACAGGCTTTTTCAGAGCTAGAACATATTTTGGAATATTACTTTGAAAGTCTACACAACGTATCCCCTCTCACTCAAGAATGGCTATACGATTTAGTATTTCATGATCAGCAGGTAGTCCAAGCCTCTATGCATCAATCTTTAAATGATAGCTTTAACCCTATCTATAATAAATATCTTCAATGGGTTTGCCGCCCACAATCCTTAAATGCAGCTAATATGATTGAAAACTGGCAGACAAAAGCACGTTCTCTATTCTCTAAGCCTTATCAAGAATGGATTTCCCAAGAAGAATAAAAAATAGAATGGGCTCTAAAAAACTTATTTAAAATTATTGTTTGGGTTACAATTTTTTTAATAGCTTGCTCTTTAATATCCCTCAAAAATTTATAAAGTACAAAAAAAACATCTCCTAGAAGACCCTACTATCTGAAATTTAATAAAAATAGATCTTTGTATGAATACTCATTCATTAAGTCCTACTTTTTCTCACCTTCCTAATTTCCTAAGTATAGAATCTTCAAGGGAGAGCCAATTAAAGGAGACTACAACCCATCACTCAAAAATTAACGCTACCGTTCAACAAAGCCTAAAGCCTTTAAAGCTTACAAAGTCTTCTCTTTCTTCTTTATCTATAAAATTTCCGACAGCCCTTTAGCGACCGCCTTATTGTCTAAGCTTCAAGAAATTAATCTCTTGCAACAGAGCGCTATTACCTATCTTCAAAAAACACGTGGAACAATATTCCCTGCTTTTCTAGCTTTATTATGCCTCTTTTAAATGCCAAAGATCTTTTAATTCGTCCTGCTACTCCTTCCGAGGCAAAAGATTATTATTTCAATGCACCTACCATCCGTACCCATCAAATGATTGTAATAACGTCGGGATCGGATACGACAACATTATTAGGTGTCACTGAATATTGGCATAATCCTGAGGCCCACAGCTGCGAAATCAATACCCTAAAAATTCATAAACTTAAAAAGGAAAGCTATCTAATAAAAAAGCTACTTTTCTTATATATCATTCTTGCTGCAAAAGAGCATAGATGCCAGGAAGTTTTTATGTGTTTTGAAGACGAAGGGGAGGCGCACTTATACATGCCTTATGGATTTCTTCCCAATGATTGTGAAGATGAGGAGAAAAAAGAGTGGAAAAGCTTATCTTTAGAAAAGCAAAGTGAGAAGATAATGACAGAAGAAGGAGGACATTGCTGTTTAAAGTTAACTGAAGAAAATATAATTTTAATTAAAGAAAAATTAGACGAATTACTGGAATAGAAACGGCTAAAGTATTTAATTAAAAATTATAGGCCACAATTTTTTCTTTAATTTTAGGTTCTATTTCTCAACTTAAAAAACTCCTTTTATTCTCTTTTTTTGCCTAAAAGAGACAAAAAATACTAAATCTATTGTTAGCACTATCTATATGCTTTTGCTCCACTCCTCATGCAATCGCTTGCTCTATAAGTAGGTCTCTACGATTAAAGAGACGGCTTTTAAAGGATTAGGTAATAGACATATCTTTTTTTAAAGCTTATTATCCTATTTTTTAAACTTCATTACTCCAGGTATCTCGCTGCTCTGAAAAGAGACATCAAAAGCAATGAAATACTACGGTTTAAAGGGAGTAGGTCTCTGTAATCTAAAAAAGAGATGACCCTTTTGGGGAGCTGCATTTTTTTAAAGATAGATTTTCATTAAGGATGAAATTATATAAAGTGCTGCTCAAAAGCATATAAGAGAACACCTTAAAATCTTTCTTTTAACTTATCGATCCGGCTAAAGATCTGCTTAATCATTGATAGATAGATCGAGTTCTCCCTTATAGAGATTAAGCTACAGGCTTTAAAATTTCTTTAATAACATGCACAAGGATAAGGGTAAAACACGGCTTTTAAGATATCCGCTTAAATCAAGTTATCTTGCCTCCAACATTTATATTTTTTGAGGCGAAGTCATACGCTTTAAAAAAACTTAGTTTGCATACCCACCCCTCTGAAAGATGTCTCACTGCTTAACGAAAGGGATTTTATAAAGTATGGGGATACATAAAGAGTAGTTCAAAAGCGTATAATAAGCTTTTAAGCTGATCTTTATACAATCGCCTCCTATATAAAAGCTTCTTCTTAAGTAGAAGGATAGCTTTCAGAGGATATGTATAGCTAACATCTAAGAGGAAGTTGAAAAAAGAGGTTGATATGCTGGGAGAGGAGAAGATTAAAACTTGAAGATACTCAAAAGAATGAGCATTATGGAAAATTAAAATATTCCTACAATTTAGCAAACACCAAGAAAAAAACAAAAAAACCTTCACTTAACTCCTCTAAAGCAAATCTTTTAGATCCAATTAAACCTCTTATTTTGCTATGCTTCATTTTTCTACTTTATTAGTTTTCGCCTCCATCTCAAAAAAGGATCTTTGCATTTAAGAGTATGAAGAGTTTTGATGTCCTTCATAGAAGTTTAAATTTACGCCAGCATTATTTACTTGAAGCCTCGGCAGGTACGGGTAAAACCTTTTCCATCGAAAATATTGTAATACGCTTGTTAATTGAAGAAGATGCTGGGGTACAAGAGCCTTCTCTTCTTGAACAAATTCTAGTGGTTACATTCACAAGAGCAGCTACTCGTGAGCTAAAAACTAGAATTAGAAATAAGATAGAAGATTCCTTATCCCTTCTTCAGAAATCTTCTAAGGATGAAGCTTGTGATTATTTACAGGCTATCATGGAACAAGGAGATGCCCAAGTTGAGAAAGCTAAGCGGCGCTTAGAACATGCACTAGCCACTTTCGATCAAGCTCAAATTTATACAATCCATGGTTTTTGCCTACGCATGCTAACCAACTTTTTATTTGAAAGTGACTTTAGCATGCATAAAGGCTCCTTTGAACAAAGATCTTTAACAAAACAAGAACTTCTTCAACTCATTCGTGATTTCTTCCGTACAGAGATACGGCCCCATATTTTTAGCCCTGTACAATTACAGATTGTGCTACAAGCCCATGGCAATCGCCTAGAAAAAGTTCAAGAAGCCTTATTAAAATATTTGACGAAGGATTGCGAGGTAGCAGCTACTCCTGATTTCTCCTCAGACGTGGAAAAGTTTTGCACCATCATGCGAACTTTAAAAAAAGAAAGAGGCTGGCTACCTGAGAAGATGCAAGAAGACGTTGAACGCCAAATAAGTTTTTATAAAAGCATTAGAAACAAGAGTACAAGCTCTATCCATGCTTTTATTGAGCTATTTAGGAAAGATAGCTGGAATGCTGATGATTTTGATCTCTTACTTAAAGAGGGGCTATTTATTTGCGAATTTTTTGCCCCCACTAACCTTAATAAAAAGAAATCCAATAACCTTCCTAAAAATTCTTCATTGAATTACCCTGAGCTAGTTCCAATTCTTACTCAATCGCTCTATCCCCTTATACAGCAAGCGAAAAGCTATGAATTTATATTTGCCCGCCTAGTTTTCTACTGCCGCTTATTAATGCACAAATATCTCTCCGAAGAAGAAAAACATCAGGAAAATGATTTACTTAAGCATATGCTTAAGGCCATCCATTCCCCCTCCTTTGCAGGTAAAGTACGCTCCCTTTATCAAGCTGCCATTATCGATGAATTTCAAGATACCGATCCGGTGCAATGGCAAATCTTTAACACATTATTTTTAGAAACTTCTACCTGCAAAATTTATTTAGTCGGTGACCCTAAACAATCTATTTATGCTTTTAGGCAAGCAGATATCTACACTTACCTTTCTGCCGGAAAATCCTTAGGCCTTGCAAATCGAGCCTCTTTAGATACTAACTATCGTTCTCAACCCTCGCTAGTACAAGCTTTGAATACTCTATTTAAAGCATGCCCAGGATTATTTTCTTTACCTTCCTTAGCAGAAAACGCCTACTTGGATTATTCTGAAGTCAAATTTTCCCCCCACATAAAGGAAAGAAAATTTTTAGATGAACAGGGTAGCATTCATTTCTTTCAAGCCCCCGTTGTTTCTAAGTCAACCCAAAGATTCCCCTCTGAAGAGTGTGAAGAAAAGTTTTTCTTTCCTTTTATAGCGCAAGAAATCACACGTCTCCACAATTCAGACGGCTTTAAATTCAACCAATTTGCCATTTTAATTAAAGATAGATTTCAAGGTCAGCGCTTAGCCTATTATTTTGATCGTCATCATATTCCCTATCATTTGCAAAAGCAAACCTCATTGACAGAATCCATTGCTTGGGAGAGCCTTAGAGAATTATTAGTAGGGATATTAAATCCAAGAAATGAAAACTGCGTTAAAATTGCCTTAGGAGGCCCCATATTAGGATGGAATTATAATGAAATTAAAAAATTAGAAGATCCAATTTTTTTAGAGCGTATCTTAGCTGAATTTTATGCATTTAAACGCCATTTATCTCAAGAAGGTTTTCCTATTTTTTTTCAGCGCATTATGCAATCTATAGGACCTATGGATAGCTTAAGCGTAGCTGAAAGACTTATGAAAAGAGAAGGCGGAGATATATTTTATGATGAGCTTACTCAAATTGCCTACCTACTAATGGAGTATCAAAATGAGCATCCCGCAAGTCCCGAGCATCTGATTGCTTTCTTAGATGAATATAAAAACATGGGCGTAGAAGATGAAGAACGCCTTAAAAAAGTTACTGATCCCAGCCGTGAAGCTGTCTCTATTTTAACCACGCATAGTAGCAAAGGTTTAGAATATGATATCGTCTTTGCTTATGGGCTGGTGGGTCGCACACAAGCAAGAGGTCGCCTGATTCCTCAAAAGGAGGGAACCTCTCATTACCTAGTCCCTTGCTTAGAAAAACATTCTGCTTCCTATGTTAAATATTGTGAGGAGATGGATGCAGAAAAGATGCGCCAGCTGTATGTAGCTATGACGCGGGCCAAATACCGCTTGTATATACCTGTAGCTGTGAGCGATAAGCCCACCGAAATAGAGTGTGGGGGGGCCTCTCCTATGGATATCTTCTTAGCACGCTTAGGACAAGAAAATTGCAGTTATCAAGAACTTTACAGCCGGATTAAAGAGGGTGATAGCTATCGGCTACAAAACTTTATCCAAGCTTATCCAGAGGCCCACATTACCTATTCTCTATTAAAGGAAACATTTGATGAAGTAGCGCCTCTAAAAAATCAAAACATTCCTCCTCTTGTGGCTCCTCCTTCTGTAGAGATTCCAGGGGAAAAAAACTTTATTCAATCTTTTACCTCCCTTACGCGTTACAAAAAGGCTCTAGCGAGCAGAGATCCTTACTCTCTAGAGCCCGCTAATGCGGTGCCTCATAATTTTCAAGCTCCTTGCAAGAATGCACACACCCTTCCCTCTGGAAATATAACAGGAAAACTACTGCATAAGATTTTAGAAATTATTCCTTTTTCGGTAGTAAATAAAATTGCTTCTGCTAACGATTTAAAAAGCTGGATTCATCCATTAATTCAAGAGACTGAGTTTCATTCTTGGGAAAAAGTACTTTGCGAAATCACCTATGAAGCTTTGCAAATAAAAATCAGCGAGAATTTTCGTCTTAAAGATATACACCCTTCCTTGCTTTATCGTGAGACAGAATTTCTTTATCCGAGTGCAAAAGAAATGCTGGTAGAAGAGCTTCAATGGCATAAAGGTTTTTTTAAAGGAGTCATTGATCTCATATTTTTTCATAATCATCATTATTACATTCTGGATTGGAAAAGTAACTGGCTAGGTCCTAACATTGAAGCCTATGACTTTGAAAAGATGAAAGCAGCTATGGAACAGCATGATTACTATTTTCAAGCACATATTTATTGTGAAGCTGCAAAGCGTTACTTAAAACTAGTAGACAAGCGACCTTTTGAAGAAATTTTCGGGGGATGTTTTTACATCTTTTTACGCGGACTTAATGCAAGTACAGGAAAACCTACAGGTGTCTTAAAAATTTGATCTTAAGAGCGGTTAGATGAGGAAATAAAACTTTTTCCCTTATTTTAAATAAAAATTATGCAATCTTCACAAAACATCAATCTAATAGATAAGCTTAAGAATAATCAAGCACTCCCTTTGGTAGATTTCGCTTTAGCAGATTATTTAATTAAAAGCTATAATGCCTCTGTAGATACTCTGCCGCTCCTTCTTCATCTCTCTCAATCGACTCGAGCAGGTCATTTATGTATAAAAGTTTCTGACGCTGAAGTTTTACCTAAACCTCAAGATGTATGGGAAGTTCAAGAGCAGAATCATTTCTCCCCAGAAGAATGGCAAGAATTAGAACGATTAATTAGCCGCAGTACTCACCATATCCCTCCTTCTTTACTCCACCTTATTACAGAAACAGAAGATATAGTTCCTCCTACTCCTTTATGTCGCTTAAATGATCTTTTCTATTTTCAAAAATATTGGCTATACGAACATTGTTGCTTACGAGAATTTCATCGCCTTTTAGAGCAAAAAGCTTCTCTGGAGCTTGATAAGGCACTTTTCCAAGCCAACCTTGCTCACCTTTTATCTACTAATAACTTACTTCCTGAACAAGCCCAAGCTATTGCTCAACTAGAAAACCAATCATTAACGATTATTTGCGGCGGACCTGGAACCGGTAAAACTTATACGGCGGGTTTACTTATTAAGGTGTTTTGGAATAGCCTGAATAATACTCAAAAAGATAATTGCCGTATTGCTTTAGCTGCCCCTACAGGAAAAGCTGCCGCGCAGCTACAGAAAAGCTTAAGTAAAGCAGTTAGTGATCTGGAAGGTTTCTCTCCCATCAATGCTACCACTATTCATTCTTTACTCGGCCTTAAATCAAAAAGCCTATCTTCTACCGCCCCTCTCATTAATGCTGATTTATTAGTGATTGATGAATCTTCTATGATTGATATTCGTTTGATGTCTTTACTTTTTCAAGCACTTAAGCCCGGTGCTCGCCTTATCATGCTTGGAGATCCTTATCAATTGCCACCTATTGAAGCAGGCTCTTTTTTTGCAGACATGACCTGCCTTTGTAAACCTCATCAATTCATTGAACTAAAAAAATGCCTACGTTCAGAGTTAGAAGAAATCATTGACTTAGCCGAGGAGATCAAAAAAGGAGAAAGCCAGGCAGCTTTACAACACTTACAATCTTCAAAAAAAGCTCTACACTTTGTAAGATTAAGCAAAGATCTGCCAGCTTTTTCAATTCAGCAGCAGCTATGGTTAAAGGTAGAGCCTTATTTATCATGGGAAGAATCGAATATTTCCGAATTATCAATGAACCATTTCCGTATTCTTTCCCCTCTTCGAAAAGGACCCTTAGGAGTAGATCAGCTGAATGCTTTTTTCTACCAAGAAATTTTAAAGAAGACTAAAGTTCATCAACGCATGATTATTCCTATAATCATTACCACTAATGATTCTACAAGAGATCTATATAATGGAGATGTAGGCTTTCTTATCAGACAAAAACCTCACCAACTCGAAGGCCATGTGCAAGCAGGGGACTATGCCCTATTTGCTGAGAAAAAAATACCTGCCCTTCTATTACCCAGTTATGAATATGCTTATTGCTTATCTGTACATAAGAGCCAGGGTAGTGAATTCAATCATTTGATTTTATTGCTTCCTGAAGGTAGTGAGCATTTTGGTCGAGAGCTCATCTATACAGCCATTACCCGTGCACGCCAACAAATTGAAATCTGGAGCCAGACAGACACTTTTGAAAAAGCATTAAATAAATCCACCTCCAGGCTCTCAAGATGCTCTAAAAAATGAAGAAAAGCTGTTAAAAGCTAAAAATATTTCAAAAACTTAAAATTTAATTAGAATAGCACGTAAATTTTTTCTTCTATCGTTTTAGCTCCCCTGCAAGACCCGCCAAGCTTTTCTCGAAAAAAAAATTATTTTGATCAATAGGCCAAGCCTTAATTTAAGTGAGCTTATCTAGCACTTTTATTTGCAACTTAAGCTGTTTACTCTTTAATAAGCAATGGCTTAAAAAGCCACCCTTCTCTCCTTTTGCTATTACATACAAGGCCTCTTTTTTAATAAAAGGAAGAGGCCTTGTATGTAATAAGTAAGCTTCCTAGTCGATCTATAGGGTAGCTTAAAAAGTTAAATCACTTATGAGCGCTAAATAAAAAATCAAAGTTTTAAGCCTTCCTTTTTTTCCATTTAACTTAAGCTAAAAAATAGCTTTGCAACCCTAACGATTTCTCTAATTTTTCAACAATAAAAGGTAAATTTAAATTTGTTTTTTTTAGATTGCAAGGGGGTAATAATTAGTTGTTGGGCTTGAGCATCTATTTCCACCAAGAGGCTACGCTGATTGTTAAATAAATGAGATAGCAAATGATCAAGCTCCCTACAATGTTCAGATTGCTTATAGTATTTTTCAGGGATAGCAAGTATTGCTTGACCGCTCTCTTTAAGATTTAAATGCAAAGGCAGTTCAATCGTTCTACCACTTAATAGAGTCATACAAATGATAGAGTCGGAGCCAAAATGTCTTAAGACAACTTCATCTAACGGTATATTTAAACTCGAGGTAAGCGTTCCTTCATAATCTACTGGCAAGTCAGCCGATTCAGAAAAAGACTGTAATTTAGAAGCCATGTACTCCTCCTTTGTGTTAAAGTTAAAAGGAAATTCCCTATTGCTTTTTCTTGACAATAGCAAATTTTCAAATCCTATCAGATTTTTAACATACATTCTTCGACCCTTGGGAAAAGATCTTTTTCAAACTCCCGAATGCGGGCATCCCAGGTATGGTAATTCATTACAATTTCTCTACCGTTTTCTACCACCTGCTGGCGGTGACTTTCATCAGCTAAATAGCCTACGATCATTTGATTAAGGTTGAGCAGACGATGGTATTGATAAAAGGCGATATCTACATCATGGGAAAAGAAAGTTTTTAAATAATTATTTTCATTGGTAACGACAAGAGCTCCTGCCGCCAGAGCAGTAAAAATACGCTCATGAGCTCCAAATTTATTTTTGATACTGCTATTGAGTACGATTTTACTTTGTTTCATAATTTCGATACTTTTTTCATAGGTAACAGAATCATGAGTAATGATATTGCTTTGGTTTTTAAAGTAACTTTTCCAATTTACTTTGTCAACACTATGGCCGAATACATGCACAGGCACTGTCTGAATAGCTTTAAGGATATCTATTCGCTCTTTTCCTTTAATATATAGTTCCACATCTTTTAACAGGCTGATGATATCTACCTCCGCAGTACGTAACTCAGGATGTTTGGAGTACGCCCACTGAACCTTTCCCAATGTGGCTTCAATAAAAGCTAGCTGGGGATCCAGAAAAGTTTGCTCTACCGCTTCATGCATAGCTTCGCAGACCTGTAAAGGGTATTTAAGGGGCCATTGCTCTCGTCGGGCTTCATAATCGATGAAAGTGGCAAGCATTGTTACCTCAAAGATTTTTTCAACCGCCGGATCGGTGGCTAGATCTGCTTCTACGGCATGAGGCACAAAGAGCGTCTGATGAAAATTGGTATTTTTAAAGGCGGTCACACTAGAATAATCATCACATCCTATAATTACATAGGGAGAAGAAATTTCGCTTAAAAAATGATAAAAAGGATCTACAATTAAACTAAGATAAGGCTTTTTGAGGATATCACTATAAGGGATTTGATCATGACGGGGTACTCCATTAAATCCTATGACTAAGTCGGGCGGATCTAAAAGCATGATTTTTAAAGCTTCTGTAGCATCTTCAAAAAACCTAGCTTCATAGCCAGCTCTTATCCAGGCCTCATACAGCTTTTTTGTAAAATGATGAAGCACCCTATATTGGCTGCCATAAGGTGTTATTAAATCAACTTTTTTGACCATAAGCCCTGCTTTGCTAGATTGTCCCTCAAATTTTCTGAAATAAATTGATAACTATAATAAATTCTTAGACTAATGGTTCCCAGTAGGCTTAACCTTGGCAGTTTCGCTGCTTAGCTTTTCTACCCTCTGTCCTGTTTGTAAGAGAGGAACGTCCAAATAATTCATTTGCTCATTACCCCTCCTTCGATTTTTCTTAAGCGATAAAAAGCTAGATTAAAAGTCTTTTATAAATTTCCTCTTTCCACCCAGCCTAGCTATTAAAAAAATTTACTCTATCTCATAATTGGGAGCCTTCTTAAAGGCTACACGATGCTAAGCCCTTAGCTACTTTTTCCATAAGCTTATCAAGCTAGCCTCTCTAATGGAGGGTTTTATAGTAGTTCGGACAATAAACGCCTGTACCTTGCCTTTCCTATCCCCTTCTAGCCGATCAATAGCTTGAAAATAATTCCATAAACTTACCAGCCACGAGTAACTATTTACGGTTGATCCACGATTTGCATAAAATGCTTGTACGCTAAGAACTTTCTGCTCAAGAGCTACTGTTATATCAACAGCTTTATTCATAGCTTTGCAGATAGATTGTAGCTATTTTAAAAGCCCTTAAGGTCGGCAAAAACCTTCTAGCTCCTGCAAGAAGAAAGCCTGGCGACAGCAAAAGAATGCTTAAGGCTTTTAGTAATTTTTAATTTAAATAAGAATTATTTTATGTTCGCTAGCTTTCCTCATTCTTTTTAGCTAAGCTCTATCTTTAGCTATCAAGCAGGAAGGTATGCCAGCAATAAACTTGCTTAAGTGATCCCAGCGATCTCCCAACAATTTTAAGGAAAAGATGGGAGATAAGAGGACTAAAACCTTACATAGGAATCCAATTCTTACGCGCTGCTAGGGTTTTTGCTTTTCTCTCTTTGGCTATTTCGCTCGCTTTTAGCATATGCCCTGTTTGAAAAGTTTTAGCTTTTTTAGCATAAATTTTTAAAACGTCATTCACCTTTTTCTCGAGTTGATCTCTTTGCGCCTGAATTTTTTGCCACATTTCTGGGGAGAAATTACTAGGATTATCTAGATAATTCCTAACTTGATGGGTTGAAAGTCCTGCATTTCCATACATTTCATGCATTTTAGATTGAATATCTTCCTGCATTCTATACATTTTATTTAGCATTTCATTAATTTCAGCGTCACCATGCAGCTGTAAAATTTCATCTGTTTTAAGAAAATTCACTTCTTCAGCAGGGATTACCTCTTTTTTTTCAGGCCCAGATTCATGGCTTTTTGATACCAAGCTTGTGGCAGAATTTTTAACTGCTTCAAAAATATTTTTAGCTTTTTTGTCATTCATAGAGACGCTTTCCTAATAAAAGAGATAAAAAGAAGGTATATTTTCTTAATATCAAAAAATTTTTTAGACGTAAACAAGACTATAAATAATTGAGGGCTCGATTATAAAAAGATAAAATCAAATTATTGAAAATAAGAGGGTTAAGATAGATGAAAGTTTGCTTATTCTCTTCTTTAAAGCTTGCAAAATTTCAATCCAAGCTATTTGGGAAATCTCCCTTTACACTATACCTTTTAGAAGCTATACTGCTTTAATACAATCTTTAAAAAATAAATTTTTTAACACTTTTAACTAATAAGGGGCTATCTACCATGGGTTATCTGGAGGAATTTCAGGCACTGATTAATCATCGAAACTTTGCCAAGTTCTTACAACTTTGGGAAGAATATTGCACCTGCGATATTGTAGAGGTAGAGGAGTTAGATTATTTGTTAAAATTAATCAAAACCTCAGATTTTGCCGCTCCTTTCGGAAAAGTCGTTGAAACAGCCCTACCTCTCTGGGAAAAAATTGAGGAACCTGTAGGAAAATATCAGATTATCAAGCTTCTTATCGATTTGCAAACAACTCATACGCCCCGCCTAGCAGAGATTGCTCTAGAGCAAATCAATCAGCGCTATCAAAACGATCCTTTGCTAAATGAAAGATTAAAATTAGTGGGGCTGCGTACTAAGGAAAATTTCCAATCAGCTCTTTCCAATTATGATTTAATTGCTCATATGGCTAAGGGTAAGTTTGTATTCCATACAGGTGGATGGGGGACAGGAGAAATTGTAGACATTTCGGCTCTTAGAGAACAGGTAACGATAGAGTTTGAAAATGTGACGGGTCGTAAATATCTTACCTATGCTAATGCTTTCAAAACCTTGATTCCTTTAGAGGATAATAAATTTCTTGCCCGCCGTTTTTCTAATCCAGATAAACTTGAACAAGAGGCCAAAGAAAATGCGGTAGAGGTAATCAAACTTCTGCTCCGGGATTTGGGACCCAAAAATGCGGCAGAAATAAAAGAAGAGCTTTGCGAATTGGTGATTCCTGAAAATGAATGGGCCAAATGGTGGCAGGCAACCCGTAATAAAATAAAAAAAGACCCCCTGATAGAAAGTCCCTCTCAACTTAAAGAACCGTTCCGTCTAAGAAAAGCCGAGCTTACTGCTGATGAAAGAATGGCCAAAGCGTTGCAAAATATTAGCAGCATTAATGAATTTATACAGTCTTCTTATAATTTTGTCCGTGACCTGCCCAATGCGCGTAAGAATCAAGAAACTAAAAACACATTAAAGGATAAGCTATTAAATCTTTTATCTGATCCCACGATAACTCCCGAACAAGAATTACAGATTTATGTATTTCTAGAAAGCATGTTTGCCCATCAAGTAGAGGGAAAAACAGCAGAAAGCTTAATTAAAATTTTCAAAGATGTACCCCAAGTTATCAATAGCATTGAAATTCAAGCCTTAAGAAAACGTGTGTTAGGCCTTGTTAAAGATTTTCGCCCGGATTGGCCAGAAATATTCTTACAAGTATTATTTTCCAATCAGCAAAGCCCTATCAGGGATTATATTCTCAAAGAGCTCAATCAAAGTGAAAACAAAGGGTTACTAAAAGAAAAAATTTCCCACATGCTTAATCATCCCTTTGAGTCGCCTGAAACATTTGTATGGTATTTCCAAAAGCTAGCTAATAAGGAAGATACCACGCTTCCCTTCCATGATAAAGAAGGCTTGAATCAATTTTTCGAAGCCTTCCTTGTTCTTTTAAGCCATCTAGAGAGTAAAGTAGAATATCGCGATTTAGTTAAGAAAATTTATAATATGATAATTAATAAGCGATATGCCTTAGTTCGCTTTATTCTGGAGGGCACTTCCCTTGAGTTCATCAAAGAATTCCTTCTTTTAGTGTCAAAATGTCAAACTTTTACCGACCATGATAACAAAATTTTACGTTCGTTAGCTGAAGTGGTGCATCCTACCCTAGCAGAAGCTAAACATAAGAAAAAACATGGGGAGGATAATATCATTTGGACTACAGAAGAGGGGTACATGCGTACCCAGGAAAGAATCAGACAAATTGGTACCGTAGAGATGGTAGAAAATGCCCGTGAAGTAGAAGCAGCTAGAGCTTTAGGAGATTTAAGAGAAAACTCTGAGTATAAATTTGCCGTTGAAAGAAGAGCACGTTTGCAAGGTGAGCTTAAAGTTCTATCAGACCAGCTTAAGCTTGCTCGCATCATTACTAAAGACGATATCCTTCAAAGCGAAGTGGGTATAGGAAGCGTAGTTGAAGTCGTCGATAGTGCCGGAAATCAAACAGTTTATAAAATTTTAGGCCCATGGGACGCCAATCCTGAAGAGCATATTCTTTCTTTTCAGTCAAAATATGCCCAAGCTATGCTAGGCTGCAAGGAAGGTGAGGCTTTTAAATTTAGAGACGAAAATTATTCTATCGCAAAAATTAGTAGTTTTTTAGGAGATTAAATGGAGCTTATTCTCGCCACTCAGAATGTCCATAAAATTCGTGAATTGCGAGACATGTTAAAATCCTTTAAGGAAGTGGCGCACTTAGATATTTTATCCCTTCTTAATTTTCCAGACTATGAAGCCCTTCCGGAAGAAGGATTATCTTTTAAAGAAAATGTTGAAAGAAAAGCCTTGCATGCTGCTAAAAAACTAGGTAAGTGGGTATTAGCAGATGACTCGGGGCTAGTGATACCTGCTTTAAAAGGGGCACCAGGAATCTATTCGGCCCGCTATTCAGGCTTAGAGGCCACCGATGGCGAAAATCGCCAAAAACTTTTAGCCGAAATGCACGGATTAGAAGATATTGAACGAACAGGTTACTTTGAATGCTGGCTTTCCTTAGCTTCTGCCGAGGGGATAAAAAAAAGTGTGCATGCCACCTGTGAAGGGCTCATTATCAATCAAGAGCGTGGACGTCATGGCTTTGGTTATGATCCTCTTTTTATTAAACATGATTATGACAAAACTTTTGCTGAGCTTGATGAACAGACCAAAAATAGGATTTCTCATCGCCGTAAGGCCATTGAAAAATTAATCCCTTCTCTTGAAATGCTCAGAGATTGCTGATAAGGAGTATGCATTATTTCATTGATGGCTATAATTTAATGTTTCGCGTGTTAAAAGCTGACAATGAGCTGCAAGCCCAAAGAGAAGCTATTATCCAAGACTTAAATAAAAAAATTCATCTGCTTGGCCTCCAGGCCACCATCATTTTTGATGCTCATCATCAAGCAGGGGAAAGTTCCCGTACACATCTGCAACAACTAGAAATTATTTTTACAAGCACCGGAGAAACAGCAGATGAACGTATTTTGCAGGAATTAAAACATAGTAAAAATCCTCGTCAAGAAACCATTATTACTTCTGATAAAAAGTTAGCTTGGCTTGCCCGAAGGCGAAATGCTAGGACAGAAACTGTTGAAGATTTCTTAGTATGGCTGAATGCTCGCTATCAAAAAAGACTTAAATACTCTAAACAGCAGGCTCCCCCCCTAGAGGTTAAGCAAAAATCCATCCAGAGCTTCTCCCCAAAAAAAACTCTTTTATCTAAGCCTCTTACTTCAGTAGAAGGGTGCTTCGAGTTTTATCTGCAGCAGTTTGAAATCTCTTTTCAATCGATGGTTAATGCCCACTCCATCAAAAAAAAAGAAGGGCCCCGTCAAGCAAAAAGAGATTCTAAAGACTCTAATAGAGAATTAGATAAGGGATTAACAATGATGGAAAGGTGGCAAAAAGCATTTGAACGAGATCCAAGCTTAGATGAAATTTAAACCTCTAAAAATTAATAAAGTTTAAGTATTTTTTGAGCTTTTGGGCAGGCTTATCGCCAAATTGATATTGCTTTCTATAAAATAAATGGGTAAAAGAAGTTTTAGATTAACATTACTTTTTTTATCTTCTCTACCCTCTCTTTTCTTCTCACCTCATTCAATTAAGATAAATTTTGTATCTTTATAGGAATTAACAAGGAGAAACCGTGATGTCCTCAGTAGCCAGTACCTCTCAAAATGCTTATCAAAGCCAAATATTTTCTAAAGATTTTTACAAAGAAAAGCTTTTGTATCCTTCTACTAATAAACATACTATCACCTACACCCATAAAGAAATCAAACCCCTCAGTTTATTGCTAACTCATGACTCTCAAGATGACAATAGAAAAATGGGTAAAATCATTAAATCTGTAGCCTCTTTAGCAGAGTGCATCATTCATATTCTCATTCAACAGGCTGAAGAAAACAAACAAACAGCTCTTTACTATCAATTCCAGCTAGCTATCAACAAGGAGATCTCTACCCTGGTAACCATTTATTCACTGCTAGAGGCACGCAAAGTTAATCCCCGGGCTCTTGCTTTGATGCATGTAATTAATACACTTATGCAATCTCTTTTTTTTAATGAACAGATTAAAAATTCATGGAATACTCTCTTGGGAAACAAAAAAAACACTTGTAGATCGTCTCTTAATTCTTCTTCTTCCAAGCAAGAGCCTGCAGCTTCCACGCCCTTAAAGCAAGTAAAAACTTCATCTTCTGCTGCTACCCTTGAGGGACCTTTTATTAATAATGAATATGTCATTTACGCCCATCCTAAAGTATGTATAGATACGACCGATCTAGAGTTCAGCGATGATAATGAAAAAGATGAAAAGAAAATGCGTAATATTCAAACGGCAGTAGCTGCTATAGCTATCTCCATTTTATGCTTTGATGATTATCAAAAGGCACATGCCCAGGAAGGGAAAATGATTGCTAAGATCGCCACCCTGCTAAATAAGGAGTTAGCATGGTTAGCAGTGATTTACGGATTGTTAGAGAGGCAAGAAAATCATTCCTTGCTAATAGAGCAAAAAGTCCAAGCAATGAAAGATGTGGTAGAAACCACCATTGCATCCCTTTCTACGATTGAGTATGTTAACAAATGGTGGAAAGCTTACCTAGAGAAAAGTAATAGTACAGTCTGAAAATATTTTAGGAGTCTCTTCATACAAACCGTAGAAAAACTATTAAGCGGCGTTCATTATAAGAGTTTGCCGCATAATGAAAAAATATTTAAAAGAAGAGGGATTCTTCTTGCTCAAAAACAAGCTTCATCATACAATTTTTGTTTTGCTTGAGGGGCGTTAGCTCAGTTGGTAGAGCGCTACAATGGCATTGTAGAGGCCAGCGGTTCGACCCCGCTACGCTCCAATTATTCCCTTATCTTTCTTAAGTTGTATTATTCACAACTTTGATCACTAGCCCTTAAGAAATTTTGAGCAAAGGGGTAGTGAAAAAATATAAAAGCTTCTCTCATTTTAGAGGTTCACCCTCTTTTAAGGATAAATCTATTGAAGGAAAAGCTAAAATTGCTTTGCCTTAGCAGATATAAGCTTTCTCTTTTCCGCCCCTTTAAAAATAATGGAATCCTCATTAAAATTGTCCCTCCCCGTTAGGAAGCCTCTACTTTTAGCTTTCCCCCTCCGCCTCCTTTTTATACACATTTCCTACCTTCACGCCCTGCTAACGGTTTAGCCTCTTTTTATTGAGCGCTAAAACAGGCTCTTTCCTTTTCATCGGCAGAGTTTAAAACTTTTTCTGGGCAAATTCTTTAGATGCAAGAATTTATCAAGTAACAGGATTGCATAGCAATCGGCTTAAAAGCATAGGGGTATTAATTATTTACTTATAGTGCCTGCCATGTAACGATAGACAAAACAGCGATCTTTTTTCTCCAACCTATCTTCTAGTTCCCCATCCCTTGCAAAGGAACTTACTAGATTTTCAGGAAGCTGATGGTTAGATAAAAATTGACGAATTGAAAAACGAGCCTGAGGCTTAGCTACCCGTAGAACTTCCTGCATCATCTTTGCAAAATTTTTGGGGCTTAAATAAGAAGCCACATCGGACAAGGAAAAACAATCGAAACTATTAGCGGGACTAGACTCTAAAAACGTTACCACATCGATATTTTTTACTTTAAGGCGATGGGTTCTTTTTTTGATAATGCTTACACCCTCTTGTGTTAAATAGGGAGGAAAGGCCTCAGGAGCTACCTTACCTTTAAAAATTAAGGAAAATAGTAAACTTTCTTTGGCCAGGTTATGCATTAAGCTATTATGCATACGCTTGTAAAGATAGCTACCAACACGTGTGGCCCCATTAAGGTGGTTATATAAGCCAGGGTCACTTACAATACAACGTAGAAGCAAACGCGCTAGCGCCGAATTCAAGCTTAAATCAAACAACTTACGCCAGTAAACCTTATCCCATGCTTTTTTCACAAATTCTTGCTGTTCTTTAAGATCAGAGAATTCAAATAACTTATCTACTTTTTTACCTCTTAATAGACGTAGCAGAGGCGCTACGATTGATTGGCACTTTTTTTCTACCTCTCCTTGATAAAGTACGCCTTTCTCTATCATCTTTTTTTTATTTATCCAGTAGTGTCTAGATTTTTCCTCAAAATGCGGAAGCAGCTTTTGAAAAGTATGCAGGCGTTGCTTACGTGCTGGCACAGCGCCTAGAAATTCAATGTACTCTTTGTAAGAAAGATGTTGCATCGCAACGCACTTCAAATTTAAAAGATGGTTTTGAATAGGATTAGCATCAATGGAGACAATTTCCTCGCAATCATCCAGAAGAAGATGTAACGGGCGATCCCCACTTGCCGTAATGCTAAGAACTCGATCTCCTGTTTTAATCTTTAAGGCTTCCTGCTCAGATCTCCAATCTTCATTGCCAAAACTATAACTAAGCCGCGAGAAAAAATTTTCTGACATCCATCCTTCCTTTATTAAATTTCGTCCATTGATCTTTAAGCTCTTTCCTAACCTTTTTCGTTTCACATATCGTAGCGCTGAGGATTTCCTTGGCGAGGGATGCTATTAATAAGTACATCCACCAAATTACTCCACTGGCGCGCTTGCACATAAGGTAAAATCTCGTTTACATTCACTCCGACATTGTCGGCAAAATCGCAAGTAAATTGGATCAGATTATCTTTATCAAACTCTTCATTTAAACTGCTTTTCATTCCATCATAGTAATTGCTCCACACATACCCACCTTTTTTACGAATAGCATGTAGGCCTGCTTTAAGCTCTTCATCATTGAATATACATTCTAAAAACCGAAAAGGATGTAGATGGTTGATTTTATCTCCTGCTCTTTCTAAAGAGGATTTTTCTCTTGCCAGTTGAGCTAAATTATATTTGGCTAAAGAACGAATGACATAACGAATGTTATTCTTTTCACCTGTACTAACAGGTCTCGAATAATTACGTGTCACTTTATGTTTACCTTTATTCACACATATTTCTGGTATTCCTATGGTGTAATTAAAAGATAGCTCTGGATTGGCTTCTGAGCCATTTAAATATGATCCTGCCGTCTTCTGAGCTATATCTAGCTCAACTAGATGAGCTTGGATTCCTTCTATGACTTCAAGGAAAGGAGCATTTTCATCTACCTGAATCAAAAAGCTATTGCCGCAAGGATCTGCCACTCTCATATCTAGCGCAGATAGATAGGAAACATAAGACAAAGAGAAAACAAAAAAAGCTAAAAAACTCATTGAAAAGCATTTCCTTAAAGTTTTTCTTAAGCAAGGAAAAAAGTTTTCTTTATTTAACCTTTTTTTGGCTAAAAAAGAGCCTTGACCTCTTTTTGTTAAATAGCGGAAAAGTCTAATGCATGTAATTATAATTTTCATCTTTACCTTTTTTTTAAGTTGGTATTATTAAATTTAAACCTTATAAACTGGCTCTTAAATAAGATAGAGGATAAGCTTATAAGGAACTTTTTGGTACTCCTGCTCCCATTCTCTCCGTGCTATTTAAAGCCTCGCCTTTTATTCCATTAACTCTATGCACTTATGCTAGCGGGCAGAAAGCTAAAAATATTGCGGAAAATGATGAAGAAACAAGCATACGATCAGCAAAAAAACTTTTAATCGTTCTGAAAGATGATGAACTTTTAGAACATATACAAGCAGCGAAAATCAAAGCCATAATTGTTCATCTTAGTTTCTGCAAAATCAAAGGGAAAATCTGGATGTCCCCCATAATGTCTATACTCATAAAAGGGTACCACAGATAAGGCTAGCTTATCTGCCCAGCCATTTAATCTGTAAATAAGAGGTAATTCAAAACGATACTGAATTTTGTGTTCTAGGCTAATCGTGCTGTCTCTTTGATGAGGATCAGGGTCATCGCTGATCCTACATTTACTAGTAAAAAGGAAGCGTGTTTTAAAGTTGATTCCTATCGCCCATGAAGGATGGGGATAAAAGAGAGAGAGAAACCCTACTGTAAAATAATCATAAGAAATGCGCATTTTATGAATTACAGGGGAGGGCTTAAGAAATTTGTTAGTTTCGCACAAGTATCCATACCCCAGATAGGGTACAAATGTGGGCATCCAGCCTCTTTTCATCTGAAAAGTGTAGCCTACGCGCCCTTCAACATTTCCCTCTCTATAACAGGATTTAAGCTTATGGCCTTTTGCGCTGCGCCCTTGTAACTTTCCCCCAGCATACAAGGCATTTAAGCCCCCATAGAGGCGACAGCGCTTAATCCTATCATAGCCTGCATGAACTCCATAGATAAAGTTATGTTGCTTAGAGCTCCCTGTATTGAACGAGCGTTCCCTATGAATATGATAAAAGGTTGGGCTTATATAAAATTGATGAGGTGATAAAGGAGACGTTTGCTCATAAGCATTCTCTCTTTCCATCTCATAAGAGTTCCTTTTGTCATTTACAGAGCAATAGACATTATCTGCTTTCTCCAAGCTCTTTGCAGGGCTGTTTAGACAGTGGGATGTAAGTTCAGTGTCTGCACAAAGATTGTTGCCACAATTATCCGCTGCTTGTGCAGCTGCTTGGGATGATAAAAATGCTATTACTCCTATTAGCGTTCTTTTAATAATCATAGTCATAGTGAATTACCAAATTTTGATGAAAATGCATGTTATGTCAAAGGCCTGCTTAATCTGTCAACAGGCTTCTTAAGAATTTCGGCAAAAAATTAAGTAGAGCTTTCAATAAGCCTAACAAATAATTTTTAGGCCTACATAGAGAAGAGAGAGGAATTAAATTTCTTTATCCTATTTTTTCTATCCCTACCACAAGAATTTAGTGCTTACTTAAACTATAAACTTCACTGATTAGCAAATGTTTTAGGAATAATTTTTTTGCTGAGGTAGAGAGTCTAGGGGGCTATTTATTGGACTTTTAACATTTTTTGAAGAGCAAAATTATAAGAGAGAAAAGAAAAGATTTAATTAAAAAGCTAAAATTTGGCATCGAAGACGCCAAATTTTAGCTTTTGTATTTAGGCTAGATTATCTCTCTTAATTTAGAAAGAGTAAATAGCTTCAGCTACAAAATTGGAATAATGATGTTTTCCACCAATACTCTTTTTAGCTGCTCTTGTTAATTCTAGTTTAACATCAAGAGACAAGTTGTCAGTTAAAGCATATAAGCCTTCAAATTTCCATCCTTTATAGTTAGTGTTACCACGTCCTTGATAGGTAATACTCTCTTCGAGGATATTTCCGCGGCCAATACCATTAGTATCATTATCAGGCATTGCATAAGCTTGTACACATTGGTATTGAGCTTCAAAAGACCAATCGCCTTCTTTTTCAACCTGACCGATTAAGAAACCAAGGTACCATCCCCATTTTTGACGGTTATCCGAGCGATGATGATGGTTCTGATGATGGTGAACATACAATTGGGTTGGGTTGAGTTCGTCCCTACGACCTTCATAAGCACCTGATCTATGACGTCCTTCGCCATTATAAAGCACAGCACCGAAGATTTGAGTAGGCTTGCCCCAGAACCAATCAGGATTTAAGTGATAAGTAAGAGTAAGCTGAGATGTTTTAAATCTAAAGCCATTAGGATTTCTCACAAGAAAACGGTTTCGGCCATATTTGTTCCAGTTAATGAAAGAGTATTGAACATCTAGTCCATAATCTTTGATATTCATTAAGCCAATTTCTGTAGCATAAGCTAAGTGATTAACTCGTTCATCCACCACAAAACCAGCTACTGTCCAATACCATTCTCCTATAGCTTCAGTACTTCCACTATAGTAAAGGGCGATACCATCCATACGGCTACCAAACTGCACTTCAGATTCAAAAACATCGTAAAGTTTACGACGGCCTACCTCAATATCGAAGCGAGTGCCGCCACCTTCGTAGATGTTATATCCCCAATAAGCTCTTTTTAAACTAAAATCTTTTCCTGCACCGCTACCATGGTATCCGGCAGGATCTTGACTAAAATTTAACCATCCATTGTCGGAAACGCCACATGCATTATCGTATTGCAAATGAGCTACGGCATAGGTACGGTCATATTCATATTTAAAGAAAACGTTGAATTCAACATTAAAATCATTGCGAGATAAAGGTAGTCCACGAGGAGTAACCTTGTCTTTAATCGTGTAAGGATCTGTAGCTTTACCGCCTCGCAGTTTTTTATAATCGCCATCGCTTACATAATGGGCTTGAGAAAAAACACTTTTTCCTCCTTCGGTTTTAGGAAGAACGCCTTTCTCATTCACATGACGCCATTCAGATCTAACATCGCCACTTACTTTTAAGTTGTTGGCTTTCTCGGCAAGATCTACGTTTCTTTTAGTTGAAATATATTCTTGAAGGGCATTGAAATCTCTTTCGTTCAATCTTCCTTCTTGACTCAATCTATTATTCTCAATCTCTTGTGCGCTGATAATAGATGTTATACCCATGAGCGCTAAGAGCGAGAAAAGTAGTTTATAATGTTTCATGACTTCTCCGTTATTACTTACATTGCAAGTTTAAGTGTTCAACATTAGCTTTTTTATTATGAGTAAATAGCTTCTAGTACCTGTAAGTATGACACTAAAGCTATTAATCATAAAAAGCTAAAATTGCTTTCAATCGTACTTTTCGATGCATATCTTTTAAAGATTAATCGGCTAAAAGTCAATACTTATTCCCGATAAACGAGGAATTTTAAATTATGTTTATAGTTTTTAATAAAATTATGTCCTTACAGAAAAACCCCTTGAAAAGCCAGCGAGAAGAACACTAAGTTAAATATTAAAGGATGAAAATAAAGCCGAGAATAACATTAGAAGCTAAACTTCATAATAATGAAAAAAAGAGAAGTTAATCACCGCAGTGAAAATCTTAATCGTTTAATAGCTAGTGGAGTTTTTTATTACCTTGGATGATTTTCTACCTAGAAAGGAAGAGTTGTATGCTTTTGAGCAGCTCTTTATGCAAACATATACTTAATAAAGATTATATTTTTAAAGAAAGGGTCAGCTTGTAAGGGTGAATTTACTTTTTAAACTCTATATCCACAGTGTATTTAAGCGGCATTTTAAAACATCCTTTGCAAAAAAAAGCAAAAGCTGATGAAGAAAATAAGGTTACTTGGACATTAGCCTAACAATACTCTTTTCAACAACTTCTTATGCAATGATATATAAAAACTTGTGCCTTAATCTTAGAAAATGGTTTTAGATAAGTGCGGCCTATTTAAAGCGAAGAAATAGTTTTGAACTATATACAAAAGAACTTTTAGCCTTGCCAATAAACGGGGGTAGATAAAAAAATCTAAGAAATTAATTAAACTTTAAGTTTGTTCTAAAGCTTGTTTGAATCGATTCATCCTGATTGCTTGATAAAGCTAGAAAGTATATTCATAAGGACGCGGATACACTCCCCATTGAGACTGGTGTTGGGAGCCGTTTAACCAATGCTCCCATAGGCTCATCGGGTAGCCTGTTGACCCTAAAACATCTACCCGCCATAACTCTAAAGAGCCATTTCCAGGGTTGACCACAAAGGCAAAATAATCTTTTACCCAATTGGTATCCGCAAAAAAAATTGAGCTAGGCATGGCATAACCTAGCTTTTGCACAGCTTGAGTCACTTGAAGATGATAATCTAGAGAACAGCAGGTACGATCTAGATAAAGGCATACAATTGCTTTACAAACATCTTGTAAAGCCTGAGAGGTAACAACTTTAGTCTTGGGGGAACTTTTAATCAAAGCCCTTAAACAAGCCTGTAGCGGAAACTTATTTTCATCGATAAAGATAATATCCTTTAGTTCCTTAAAAACATTTTTTACGCGTTCTTCTAACTCTTCTATAGAAAATAGCGGCAATAAGTTGTATAAAGTTCCATCAATTACATCGGACGAAAGCGCTGCTCTTTCTTGTGCTCCTAGTCCCCGCTCCTGTTGGATTTGCCCCAATAAATGATTTCGAAACTCTACTGTTTTCATAGGACTGGATAAGCCAATAAATTTTTTTCTAAAAGAATGTCTATCACGTGCGGGTAAACCTTGAGAAATAGAGTCAACAAGATAATCTAACATCTCATTGTTTAAGCGTATGCGTTCAATGAAATTAGACATAGGGGCAATCAGATTGTCCCTTATCCATGTATAAGTGAAAGCATCATTTGCCCAAGCTTCTTTAAAAGGACTCAAACCTGGTCTAAAACCAAAGGCATGGGTGGGAGAGTGCATTAACATAAGCTTGGTAGGGTCTTTAAGAAATCTTTCGCTAATAGAAGGGGGAGATTGTTTCATAATATCTGTCAAGAAAACCAAAAATTCTACAGGACTTTCTATCCAGCGGCTAATTTTTACTGGTTTGCTGTCTCGGCGAAAGTAGGTAGATACTAAAGTTTCCATGCTGCCCCCCGAGGTATAACACCAGGGCTTCTTTTCAATCTGATCTAAATGTTCTAAAGGAGAGGGAACTATACGGGAGTGATGAGCAGCTGCCATGCGATAAAAAGAGGTCTCCAAAAATTCGTGGGTTCGCACATGCGAAATAATAGCGGTAACCATTTCGGCATACTCATCTTTCATGCCTTCCAATTCCGCACTGGAAGCTATTTCACTTTCTGTGGTTGAAAAAAAGCTAGCTAAAGAATCAATGAATTGAGAAGGTTCATAAATACGCATCCAAGAAGCCGGGTTGTTTCTCCCAAACTTATAAAGCAATCGAAAACCTGCAGGGCTATCATCATAGGGGTTAGCAGTAAAATCATGCATATCTGCATCATATACTTCTTGGAAATATTTGGGGAAAAGCTCCGTATAATACTGAATGATTAGGTTAAATAAGTTTGCATACCTTGAGGCTTTCCTATGAGTTTTGTTTTTTAAATCTTCGAAAGTATAAAACTCATTGCGCTTACTTTGATATTCAGCTTTTAACCAGGCAGCCTCTTTTTCCGAAGCATGCTGCATACGTCCTTCTAAATACTTCACTTGGGCATAAATTTGGGCATGTTCTTCCTCCAAATTCTGCATTTTAGCCTGGGTCTCTTCAAGCTTTTTTTGTAAAAAAGCATATAAACATTGGCCAATTCCTCCTTTTTCTTGCGGTTCTAAGCCTAAGCTAGCATACAGATTCCATTGAGTAAAACCTGCTTTATTTTCCGCAAAGCTGGCAACTGTAAACTCCCAAGCTTTTAAAAGAGCATTATCAGCAAGGGCCTTAAAGGCCTCTTTAGCCTTGTCATAATGAAGTAAAAAATTAGCACAGGCCTGGCCTTTACTAGAGCCTGCTTGAGGAATTTGGAACATCAAGCTACTTTGCATCGACCCTGAAGTCCTTTGCTGGTAATCCTCTAGATCCTTTGTGGTGATATGATAATATTTTAGCAAAATTAGCTTAAGCAGCTGTTCAGCAGAAATATAAAAGATAGAATTTTCGTCTTGAACTTTTATGATCTCTTTGGCTAACGCTTTTAGCTTAATACATTTTGCATCTAGGCTTGCTTCTGCATCGACCAACCCTATTACCTCGCAGGCAGCTATTAAGCCTGGAGATAAAGATAAATCTGCTAGGGAGGTGGGGACGATTTTCTTAAGATCTCCTGAGCCCCAGGAAGGGCTTAAAGGCACAGAATATTCCGCTCCACCCCAAGTCCTTTTTAATCGCCCTGTAATTAGCAACTCATCAATATCTAACAAAAATCTAAGGGGCTGCTCATCATGGATAATAAGGCAGGGAGCAGTAGCAAAACAAGAACCTATATTTTGCCTAAGATAACAAAGAAAAGCAGAAAGAGCTGCCCGACGTGCATGAGCATTAGTAAGAGTAGTTTTTTCAGGTAGATGTAAGGTAGCCATAATCAGCTGTTCGGCAATTCTATTGGAGTAAGGCTTTTGGATGGCGTGCAGCTGCCTTTGCACATCTTTATTCTCATTTAATACTTTCAAAGCTTTTAAAAGATGCTCCTGGCGTACTGAGTCATGCTGGCGCTCAGGGCCTAGAAAGTAAAGATGCTGGGAGATAAGATGAATAACTTTAGTGAGTAAAGCAAAATTCAATTCTCCTTTATCATTGATTAATAGATTAGCTAACCTCCTAGTTTTTAAAACATTACGTACCGCACAGCTTTCCTGAAATTTTGATCGATCTAATCTTTTAGAAAGTTCATCATATTCCTCACTAGCCACACGTTTCAGATTGTCGGCATCTTTAGCTAAGAAGCGTTTACGACGCTGAGAAACATAGGTAAAAACATCAGTAAAAAAATTTCTATCATTTATAGGATGGGGAGAACGGGATAAAAGAGATAAAATTTTTTCAAACTCCACCTTACAACCTTATGTCTATTTTTTTTGCATCATATACAAGGTGGCAATAAGTTGTAAAAGAACAATCGATAAACAAATTCCTCTTAAAGCCCATTCTCCTTTAATCTATTCAAAACCAACGGAAAAGGGAGTAGACAAATTACTTCTCCAATTAAAAGATTAATAATAATCAAGGAAAAATTATTTTTTACTAGATATTAAAGATTTCTTTTTATAGATGTTTGATGATCTACCTCTATAGGTGGGGCCTCTTTGTTATATTCCCTTTTTCTTTCTTGGCTAAACCTTACCGAAAAACTTTTTTTACGAGATTTTTTTGTACCCCTTTTTGCTGGCAGTGTTGCTTCTTCTACTTTCGCTTGGGGGGTGGTATTCACTTCTCGCGCCATTTTAAGTTCACGCTGAGTCTTTTGATTTCTTCTCACCCGACTTATAAAATCCTTGCCCCAATTTCCTGCAGAAATTGGCTTATCACTCTGCTTAGGTAATTTAGCTTCAATAGATGCCTGTTCCCTTTTCCTTACATCCTCTAAAATACCACTATCTTTAATCTTTACCGCAGCTTGAGCCTTTGCTGTAGCCTCCTTCTTAGTTGACTTACCAGTCCATCGGCCTTCAATTAAAGCCGATTCCCTTTTCCTTACATCCTTTAAAAAATTAGTTTCTTGATTTTTTGCCTTTCCTAGATTAGTAAGATTATCTGATAATGGGTTGATAGCTTTTTGAGCGACCCATATTACTTTGTCTCTAGTCCCTGTAGACGCACGCAACCATAATTTTTTTACTCCTTTATAATCTAAAGCTAAAGGAATTAAAGATAAAGTAGCTAAAGCTGCCAAGACGCCATAACATATGCGCCATCCTAAGCTATGAACATTAAGCTCTTTATAAGTAATTTTTTCATACGTAGTCCCTTGATAGCGTACGGTTTTAGCGCGAATTTTTTCATATTTAGAACTTTGAAGATAAGGGTCCTGGGAAGCAGACTCTACAATTAGAGGCTTAAAAAATTTAACCATAATCTACCTACTAAATTTTCAAATTTAATAACACGGATTGAATTCATACTATTAACATGGTTGCTATATAACCCCAGCCTATAGCAAAAAAGCTTTAATTATTTTCACCAACTGAATTAGCAATAATTTTACTAATAAATTATATTAATTAAACAGTTTTATTTGCTTCATCCATACATCCAGGCCTATCGCTCTCTCATTCCCTCTTTTTTACTTGCACGGCCTCCCTATTGTCTGTTAACTTCGACAATTTCTTTCCTTGCCAAATGTTTTAAGGAAGGTTATTATTAATTATCATCTTAAGGATAAGCTAATTACTATGTTCGTCAAATTGAATAACCAGCAATCTATAGAAATTCCTGAAAAAAGCACAGCTAGAGATTTAGCAGAAAAGATGAATCTTCGGGGCCCTCATCAAGCTCTAGGGGTAAGTATTAATGGAAAAAAATATGACCTATCGCAAGAATTAAGCGAGGGAGATGAGGTCGAATTTTTTAGCTTTGAAGATCCTAAAGGTAAAGAGATTTTCTGGCATACATCTGCTCATATACTAGCCCAAGCGGTTCTTCGTCTCTATCCAGAAGCTAAGCCCACTATCGGGCCACCTATCGAGAATGGTTTCTATTATGATTTTGCCCATCTAAATATTTCGGAAAGCGATTTTGAAAAAATTGAAAAAGAAATGCAAGCTATCATTGGTGAAAACTATGTAACGAAACGAGAAATTTTTTCTTCCAAAGAACAAGCTTTGCAAGCTTTTGAAAATAATCAGTACAAAACTGAATTAATCAATAGCTTTGATTCGGAACTTACCGGCTACCATCAAGGTGAATTTTTTGATCTTTGCCGCGGACCTCATCTTTTTAATTTAGGAAAAGTTAAAGCCATAAAGTTAATGAAAACTTCGGGAGCTTACTGGAAAGGGGACCCTCAACGAGAGATGCTCACTCGTATTTACGGCATCTCTTTTCCTGATCGTAAAATGCTTAAAGAATATTTGCAGCAAATCGAAGAGGCTAAAAAAAGGGATCATAAAGTCTTAGGACCTCATCTTGATCTATTCTCTCTTAAAGAGGAAGCTCCTGGCATGCCTTTTATTCATCACAAAGGAATGATCATTTGGAACACCTTATTAAAATTCATTCGAGAATATTTAGAAGAGGGCAACTACATTGAAATTAAAACTCCTACACTGATGGCCCGTGAACTCTGGGAGCTTTCAGGCCATTGGACTAACTATAAGCAAAATATGTTTTCCTCTTCTATTGAGGAGCATGATTATGCCATTAAACCCATGAATTGTCCTGGCTGTATGCTTTTTTATAAATCTCATGTGCATAGCTATCGAGAGCTTCCTTTACGTGTGGCTGAAATAGGTAATGTACATCGCTATGAGCCCTCAGGCTCTTTATCAGGGTTATTTCGCTGCCGTAGTTTCCACCAGGATGATGCTCATATTTTCATGAAGCCTAGTGATATCAAAAAGGAAATCCTTTCTATTCTTCGCATGGCAGACAGCCTTTATACTACTTTTGGATTGCATTATCATCTTGAACTTTCCACCCGTCCGGAAAAGAATACGATTGGTAGCGATGAAGAATGGGAAATGGCTACCAAAGGCTTGAAAGAAGCTTTAGACGAGTCAGGATATTCTTATAAAATTAATCCGGGGGATGGGGCTTTTTATGGGCCTAAAATTGACTTTCATATTCGCGATGCAATCAATCGTACTTGGCAATGTGGAACGATACAATTGGACATGGCTCTTCCCGAAAGGTTTCAATTGGAATATACCGCAGCTGATGGAAGCAGACAACGACCTGTCATGCTGCATCGGGCCATTTTCGGTTCTGTGGAGCGATTTTTTGGTATTTTGATTGAGCATTTTTCAGGGAAGTTTCCTTTATGGATTAGCCCTCTTCAATTACGTATTTTGACAGTAGCTGATAGGCATGCTCCTTATGCTGATGAAATATGCGATAAACTGAAAAAGAAGGGATTTTATACAGATGTAGATGACGCAAGCGAATCTGTTAGCAAAAAAATCCGTAACGCTCAGCTTGCTCAGATTAATTATATATTGACTGTAGGCGATCAAGAACAGGATAATAAGACCATTAACCTACGCACACGTGACAATGTAGTGCATGGCCAAATTAAACTGGATGAGTTAATTCTACAGATAGAGCAAGAAAAAAAGAGCCGAAGCTTGGAAACACCTTTTAAGAAGGAGACTTCCTCATCATGCAGTGTATAGCTATTAGCAGCTTTAAGGGAGGAACAGCTAAAACATCGAGTGCTTTACATTTAGGTGCTGCCTTAGCAAAGTTTCATAAAAAGAAGGTACTCTTAATAGATTTTGATGCACAAGCCAACTTAACAACAGGCTTAGGATTTGATCCTGATGAAAATGATAGTATGGCTACAGTTTTGCAAGGTAATAAAACTCTAAAAGAAGTAATCAAGAAAACTAGTGTTGGCAACCTTGATCTTATTCCTGCAGATACATGGCTCGAGCGCGTGGAAGTTACTGGCCAGCTGGCCTCTGACCGCTACTCTCATGAGCGATTAAGTGACTGTATCAAAGATGCGCCTTACGATTTTACTATTATTGATACCCCGCCTTCTCTTTGTTGGTTAACTGAATCGGCTTTGATTGCCGCTCAGCACGCGCTAGTATGTGCAACCCCAGAATTCTATAGCGTTAAGGGATTGGAAAGACTCTCGCAATTTATGGAAAGCATTGGGCAACGCCACCCTTTAAATTTACTAGGAGTGATTTTATCCTTTTGGAATCCACGCGGAAAAAGTAATGAGGCTTTTTTAGAAGTCATCGATAAAACTTTTCCTAAGAAACTTTTAAAAACTAAAATACGCAGAGATATTTGTGTATCGGAAGCTTCTATATTTGGTAAGCCCATCTTTGATACTGTACCTAATAGCAGGGCAGCTGAAGATTATATTGCCTTAACTAAAGAACTTCTCAAACGCTTATAATGTCAAGCCGCTTTACATTGACCCGCCCATAAAAGAAGATCGCTACTTAGAAAAACATTATTGGATGATAATTTAATACTTTAACTAAGAAAAATTTTGACCTCTATTTACCTTCAAATCCTTAAGGATAGAAAAAGCCATGAGCCATGTTAACAGTTTGATATCGGAGCGCCTCAAGAAAAATAGTCAAACTTCTAAAATGTCTGCCCTAGCTAAGCAATCAGCTAGTGGAAATCTTACCAGTTTTTCGGGGATTTTTAGCCTCAGTGAGTTAAATGAAAAAGAAAAAGAATTTCTTCTTAATCTATTGCGCCAATATGCTGTAGGCAAGGAAGACCTAGAGCAAGACTTTACCTCTCTAACTTCTATTACTTCTGAAGTCAAAGCAATCAACAACCAAGCTGCAATCTTGCACGGAGAACGCATAAAAAAAGCTCAATCCATCCTTACACGTTATAAGGATGGTGCTTTTACAGCTTGGCTATTAGCAGCCTACGGCAACCGTCAAACCCCTTATAATTTCTTACAGTATTATGAATTTTATGAACAGCTCCCCAAAAAATTGCGTCCTCAAATAGAAGCGATGCCTCGTCAGGCCGTTTATACTTTGGCGAGCCGAGAAGCCCCTCTAGAAAAAAAGCAAAATTTTGTAGAGTCTTATCAAGGGGAAACAAAAGCTGAACTCTTAATTAAAATTCGAGAACTTTTTCCTTTAGAAGACAAAGATAAAAGGGGACCAAATTGGGGAGAAAATACTATTCAACAACTCAAGAAGCTTACAGCAATCCTCGATCAAAAAAACGTCTCGATTTCTAAAGTCCATCAATCTCTTATTTGTGAATTGCTAGATAACTTAAAAGTCGTTGTATCGGGCCGCAAATCTTGAAATAAAAGCTCTATTAGGCTTTATAAGAGCCAGACACCCTCTTTCATAAAATTTCTCCCCTATAGAAAGGACCTCTTGCTAAACCCATAGCCTGAAGTGTTATGGCTCTACTTCTGACAGTAAGCCATTTTATTACATTTTATTTTCTAACTTGCCTCAGACAGACTTAGAATTTCTGTGTAAATTTTGCAGTCTTTGATAGGCTCTTTGAAGGGCTTTAAGGAGCGACTATATTGTATAGCGAAGTAATTTCAGGAAGGTCTTATTTTAAGAAATGCAAGCATATCATAAGTGAGAAGAGAGGCAAAAATAGGATTTCCTTAAGAGCATGCAATGTTAATGGAGATTAACAAGTGGCTATCTTTTTCAATCATTTTGACCTTCTAGCTTTAAGTTTTTTTAGTACAAAATTCTTTTGAAACATGTGAAGGTCTTTTTTTTCAACTATTTCCTTATCCGATAGCTCGTGTTAATTAAAGAAGTAGGATGGGTGAGCCTGGTGTCAAAAGCCATGCCCACAAAATATTGCTAGTAAGCATTTTCTACCCCTCGCTACATCACATTTTTATCAGAAATTCACTGCATGTGTTACGAGGCAAAAGGAACCCTACAACTAACCTTACAGGCTTAGCTGGCTGCCCTATCTTTTCTACAAACAGCTTATCAAACTCTTCTTCCAGCTGCTTCCATTCAATCAGCTTAGATAGCTGGATAAGAGGATGATCTAGATTAAGTTCATCGCTAAAGCGAGATTTAAAGAGGCGGCCTTGCTGGCTTAGCTATCTAACTTGTTTGGTTTCATAGTAAACTTTGCAAGAAATTAAGAGCTTTATAATAGATTTACTTGTAAAGAAAAGATAGCATTTAAAAAAAAGGCCCTCCAGCCTTACCTCTGGGCGAAAATACTTTAAATCATGCTGGACTATATAGCAGGAGATAGTGCTCTCTATATGCCAGCTACCTTACAAGCCATTAAAAGAGAATAAAGCTTATTTGCCACGCGTGTGCCCATGCAAATCAAAGAGGCCAAAGAACTCATATTTGAAGCGCCTTGCGACAAAACTGTAGAGATAATAGAAGGCTATCGAGCTTTTAAGACTACCTCTTGCTATGCAGGCGTTGAACAAAGATGGGTAGTCCTCTTCAGACAAGCGACCTATCCAAGAGAATACCGTACTTTATCTAAGCATTACCTTAAGGACAGTGAAAAAGAAGCCAAAGCCTTTATTAAGCTCATGCAGCAAGAGTTCTCATGTCCAAACGATGCTAAGCGTCCATCAAATAATTTTGTAAAAAAACTTAAATATATACAAATTGTAGAATCTTAAATGATAGCAACTCAAAAGCATGCTATGTCTGGTCGACCCAAAGCTGAGCAAAAACCTTCTATATCTAGCCATCGACTACAAGGCACAGTAGCTTGCCCTTTGCTTAACAAGTTAGCCGAGACCCTCACGGTGATAAGGATACGAATTCGTTTGACTTGCTTTTTTAATTTTTTTATATTGCCTTCAAAAATAAAAATGATAAAAGTTCATTACTACCCAAGGAAATAAAATGCATCCTATCTCTTCGGCATCTATTGAAAGCTTATCCAATGAATTGCTGCTCCCTATCTTAGAGGCTTGTGCAGTTCCTTCCTTATTTAGTGTCTGTAAAAGATGGAGCCACCTGTTAGCTACTGAAGTCATGCCTTCCCTTTATAAGCAAATAGGTAAAATGCACTTTCCTCAAGGAGATATTAACAAACGGGCTCTTATTGTAGATAAAATTTATAAGCTAGAAGAAAAGCTTTCTGAAGCAGCAAAGGTAAATGTAATCTTTAGGCAAATCTTTACTTTAGCCAAGTCTTTTTCTCCTTTGGAATTTAAAGAGAAAACAAAA